>NZ_JBKSWG010000009.1:0-96580 GCF_047234585.1 Sellimonas sp.
TTTCATGGATTGTGGCACTCATTTTTCTTTTCAACTGTCAAAGATGGGATTATACTGAAATTCCGATCTGATGTCCATCAATATGGGCAAGTCTTTAAAATGGAAACGGGCAGGAATCCATGATTCCAGCCCGTTTCCCCTATTTCTATTCTTGTTCTTCCAGTCTGTTGACCGCGCTGAACATCGCGCGGAAACCTGCCCGCGTGATATTGGAGCTAACTCCTACGCCATATGTTTCTTTTCCCGTCTTATTATTTCTCAGACAAATATACGCTGCCGCCTTAGCCTCCGATCCTTGGCTGAGTGCGTGCTGGGAGTAATCGAGAAGTTTGAAATCCATGCCGGATTCTTCGGCAAGCACTCTCTTAAGTGCAGCCAATGGACCATTTCCTACCGCTTTCGCCTGTTTTAACTCTCCTCTTGATGAGAACACCACTTCCACTTCCGTCTCGCTTTCCGCCAGATCTTCCGCCTTGGCGCGGATCAGTTCATACGGTGCGAGCTTTCTCAGGTATTCCTTCTGGAATGTCTCATAGATTGTAGATGGAGCCACTTCTCCCTGCTTTTCCGCAATTTTCTGAATCACATCCGCAAATTCTTTGTGCATCTTCTTTGGCAGCTTGAATCCAAATTCGCTGTCCATCACAAAAGCAACTCCGCCTTTTCCAGACTGGCTGTTGATGCGCACGATCGGTTCGTACTCCCTTCCGATATCGGAAGGATCGATAGGAAGATATGGAACTTCCCACCACTCCTGCTTCTTCTCCCGCATTGCCTGCATCCCTTTGTTGATCGCATCCTGGTGGGATCCGGAAAACGCCGTAAATACCAGCTTTCCTGCATATGGATGCCGTTCTGGAACATCCATCTTGCAGCATCTTTCATACACATCTTTGATCTCTGTTATATTCTCCAGATTCAGCTCCGGATTGATACCCTGGGAGAACATGTTGTAGGAGACAGTCAAGATATCAAGGTTTCCTGTCCTCTCGCCATTTCCAAACAATGTTCCTTCTACTCTGTCTGCACCTGCCAGGAGAGCAAGCTCGCAAGATGCAACTCCCGTTCCTCTGTCATTGTGCGGATGGATACTTAAGATTACTCGTTTTCTGTCTTTGAAATGTCTGTCCATCCACTCAATCTGATCTGCATAGACATTCGGTGTCGTCATTTCCACTGTGGACGGAAGATTGATAATGATCGGCTCATCCTTTGTAGCTCCCCATTCGTCACAGACCGCTTCACATACTTCCAGTGCATATTCCAGCTCTGTTCCTGTAAAACTTTCCGGAGAATACTCAAGTCTCAGATTTCCTTTAAAATCTGCCGCACACTCTTTAACCATTTTCGTTCCATCTATTGCGATCTGCCGTATTTCTTCTTTCCCTTTTTTGAATACTACTTCCCGCTGAAGCGTGGATGTGGAGTTGTAAATATGTACGATCGCGTTTTTCACACCGTCCAGCGCTTCAAATGTCCTCTTTACGAGATGCTCCCTGCACTGAACCAATACCTGAATCCATACATCGTCCGGAATCAGGTTGTCATCCACCAGTTTCCTAAGAAAATCGTACTCAATCTGTGACGCTGATGGAAACCCCACTTCAATTTCTTTAAATCCCAGTTTCAGGAGGAGCTGAAACATCTCTATCTTCTCTTCCACTGTCATCGGATCAGTCAGCGCCTGATTGCCGTCTCTTAAGTCGACGCTGCACCAGACCGGCGCTTTCTCGATTTCCTTATCCGGCCATGTGCGTTCCGGATAAGGAACAACTGGTACTCTTCGATATCTCTTATAATTTAACATGCTATTCCCTCCTGCTTTTCTTTATTCTCCCAAGCCTTCTTCCACAGCTTTTATCATTGTATCCAATGCTTTCTCTTCATCTTCACCATCACAGATGATTTCGAGGACATCGCCGCATTTTACACAAGCTCCCAATATACTGAGTACACTTTTGGCATTGCTGATTCCCCTCTCATCTGTCCGAAATTTTATACTACATTGGAAGTCCATGGCAGTCTTGCAAAACACCCCTGCCGGACGCAGATGCAGCCCTGTAGGGTTGCTGATCTTTACTTTTCGGCTTACCATACCTGTTCCCCCAGTTATTCATTTTCGTTGCTTTCCGTACTTTCCAAAAGTACTTTTATCGTAACCGGCTCAGCCAGGGAGCAATTTCCCGGGAGCTTCACTTCCACCGGGACATCGTATTCTCCCGGATCTTTATATGTCACGAGATTGATGGAAACACTTCCTTCTTCAAGTTCCAGAGTTTCAAGGATATCCTGATCTCCATTTACTTTAATCTCCAGTACATCCTCTGACGGATAAGAATATTTCATCCCTTCTGGCAAGTTATTCACAACAATTGCTCCGGTAGGCATCTCCAGTGTTTTGCTTCCTGCCTCCTCGATTCCGATCATGACCACCACCGATCCGGCATTTTTGTCGATCAGTTCCACATCCGGCAGATACGGTGTAATATCCACCACCCGCTCCTCTTTTTTAGTAAGGTTATCCGCCTTCAGCGCACTCGCAGGTATCGTGATCTCTTCCACATTTGCCAACGCTTCTTCGCTTCCGGCCACCTGCACTTCCGCCGGCTCTGATGTGATTCCGGTAAAGACATAACCGTCTGCCGGAGTGATCTGAGAAGTATTAAATTTCAATGGCAGTTTCTTTGTCTCCCATACTTCCACCTGTACACGCACGTCATTTTCACTCTTCAAATCTTTCAGTGTGAGCAGTGTCGTATCGATGATCTTTCCTTCCCTGTCATAAAATGCCAGCTTGGAATTCAAAACCGCATCCTCCGAAAGTCCTGTCACATCTACTTCAGCCACGACTTTATCGATACGGTCAATGACAGATTTCGGGCCGTCCACTCTTACTTTTTCCGGATCAGCCTTAACCTGACCTAGCACATATCCATCCCTCACGCTTCCTGTTGTGGTCGGAGTGATCGGGAAAGTATTCTGCGCCTCGTCTTCGATTGTGACTTGAAGATTTCTTGGAGTTGAGTAAGCTTCTTCATATTTCCCCGCAAATTCCGGAATCGTCACTTCAATCGGGATTTGGGATCCAAGCGACATTTCCTTCATATCCGCGTATGCCTTGATATCAGACGCTTCTAATTCATGCAGGACACGTCTCGTCGCTTTTACAGTTACTCTTACCCGATCTGTTCCTGCCTCCGTCGTGTATGTCTTTCCTTTGCTGGTAACTACTTCGGGATGCAGAATCTCTACCTGTATGTTGGAAAAGGAAACTGTGTCGACCGGATTGTCTATATTCACAACAACTGCCCACAGAAATGCGGCAAAGGCAAGCGAAAGAAGCTTCAGGCCGATATTTTTAGTGAGTCTTTTTTTCATGTTTCCGCCTTCCTTTCCACAATTTCGATATTCCTTTGTTCTCCACAGCTTTATTCTGAATGCCGGCCAATCGCTCTTTCAGATATTCCGGAGTTACATTGCGGACGAGCTGCCCGCCCTGGGCTACCGATACATACCCGGTCTCTTCTGATACTACGATGATAAGCGCATCGCTTACCTCGCTCATCCCGAGGGCTGCCCGGTGTCTTGTTCCCAGCTCCTTGCTGATCCCCATATTGTCCGAAAGCGGAAGATAACATGTGGCTGATACGATCCGGTTTCCCCTCACAATAATGGCTCCGTCATGGAGTGGTGTATTATGTTCAAAAATATTGATCAGCACCTGAGACGAAACGATACAGTCGAGCGCGATCCCCGTACTTTCATATTCTGTAAGACGGATAGCCTGCTCTACCACGATCAGCGCCCCTGTCTTAACTTTTCCCATCGAAAAGCATGCCTGTGTGATGCCGTCCAGCGTCTTCTGTGAAAAGCGCTCGTTTTCCTTTCCGGCATCGATTGGAACAATAGCCGTCAAGAACTTTTTCTCCCCAAGCTTCTCCAGCGCTCTTCTGAGCTCCGGCTGGAATACTACAATGGCCGCGATGGCAAGTACCGACACACTGTTTCTTGCGATCCATAGGATCGTGTTCATCTTAAATATGGCGGCAAGCAGGATAAAGATTGCAAGGAACAAAATTCCCTTCAGAAGCATCCATGCCTTTGTATTCTTGATCCATATCATAATCTGATAGATCAAAAAAGCCACGATGATGATCTCCACCACATCAGTCCATCTCAGATCCGGAAAATACCAGTCTGTAAAATATAGTCCCATAATCTGTGAAATCTTACTTTCCATCTTTGCCACCTCCTGTTCTTTCTATACTCCTTAACATCCTTGTCAAAACCCCTTTTATCTATATGAATCTTGTTTAATTTCTGTTCTTTTCTTCTTTATCCTGAAGTTCCTTTTTGATAATCTCTTCCAGGTCAATCTCCTCCTGAAGCCGTTTTGCCAGCAAAAGTTCTTCTGTCATTCCCGGAATAAAAGAAGTCTCTTCTGTTTTCTTTCCTTCCCGTGTTTCCGGCTTTGGATGTTCCGCTTTTGACTCCGTCTGGTTTTCTTCCCCTTCTTCTTTTCTGTCATGCCTCCGTTTGCTGATCTGTTTCACTTTTTTCTCCGGAACAGTGACGGACACTTTCGGTATGGCTTTCACGTAATAATAGTATTCATCGTCTTCATACTGAAACTTCTCCGCTCTCGAGTAATCCACTGAAAACACGCAGAATTCCAAGATCAATGCCAGGATTACCGAAATGATATTTCCAAATATGACTGTGATATACGGGAACTGAATGTTGAGAGCAATACCTCCTGCCACGATGACAATAATATCTGCCACAGCTCCCGCCGCCATAGCTATCTTCCACGAATGATCCGCCTCACTTCTGCGCACGGTATAAACAATCAGCACGCAGACAGCAAAGGAAGCAACATAGGTCCACATCTCACTATTCTGCATGACCTGTGTGGCAAACAGCGTCATCTGACCGGTAATGCCATCAGCCCCTGTGACTACAGTGGAAGATACTTCCAAGTATGTCATTATATAATATATAATCGTTCCAAAACAGATCGGTATAATGCATGTCGGTACACTTGTCAGTGCAAATGCAATCGGCACTGCAAACGGAATCTTAAAGCAGAACGCAATAACCATCAGCAGTACGATGATCGCCTTATCAGGCGCAAACCGGAAATAAAAAATCAGCATCACGGCGAAAATCGCTGCAGCCACGAGCAATACTCCCATGGATAAAGCCTGCATATGTATGAGCATAAGCACCGCTGAAGCAATGACCGTAAACGTGCAAGGCAAAAATGCACAGATCACTGCCAGTACAACAGTGACGACCGGGTTGGCAAAAGTTTCCATAAATCCCATTTTGGAATTGATCAGATAAAAAACAATAAATGCCAGAAGCAATTGGATCATCTTGTCGATGCCCTTGGAGTACTTGGCATAAAATGCCTGAAGTTGTTCTTTCAACACAAACAGACTACTCATATTTTTTCTTCCTTTCCTGACCATAATATCTTTCCAGCTGCGTAAGCATACGGGTGTATTTTTTCACTCTTCCTCTGGCTCTCGTATGCTTTTTCTGATAAAATCTGGATGCAAACAACCCGTAAGATATGAGAAGGACGATATAAACGATCAGAATTGCCGCTGCTATGACTGCAAGCATGAGTAATCCGAGATTTTCCAATATCATATCCAAAAATACCACAGCAAGAACCCCGATGATCAGCGCATAACCGATCGTTACCCAGATCAGCGTCAGGATCGTCTGAAAACTGGTATAGTCTTTTTTATGGTAGGAACTGATCTTAAAATCCTCTTGCCCTTGTTTCTCCTCGTACATCGCCATTTTATTCATCAGCTTGATTTTTTCTTCGTTAATCATAAGCCACCTCTGTCAGTTTTATTTTAAAAAACCATTTTCAGTATACCAAAAATCAAATATCTTGTCCAACACTTATCGTGAAAAAGAACGTATTGCGCACACCGGCTTTTTTCAGCGCTTTCGCCGCCTCATTGATGGTGTTTCCTGTCGTATAGATATCGTCGATGAGAAGTACACTGTCCGGCAGTCTGCCTTCTGTTTTCGTGGAAAAACTTCTTTCAAGATTTCCCTTTCTTTTGTTTCTGGAAAGTGTTTTTTGTGCTTCTGTCTGTCTCGTCCTGATAAGAAGATCTTTTCTAACCGGTATCCCTGAAAGCTCAGAAAGTCTGTCTGCCAGAACCTCAGCCTGATTAAATCCTCTCTGGTGCTTCTTTTTCCTGTTCATAGGGATCGGGACGATCGCTTCTATCTCCCATTTCTCAAGAAGTTTTCCATACCGCCTCATCCATTCTTTTGCATAAAACTCTGCGTAAACTCTCCTGTTCCTAAATTTGAACTGATAAATAGAATCACTTGCCGGCGGTCTGTGTATCCACAGACTTCGTCCTTGCTCATACCAGCACGCCTTTTCTTTTATCCGCTCCGCACAGTCTCGGCAATATTCTGTCTGTGTATTGCTTATGGTTTTCCCACATTTCTTGCAAGTGGGTTCGTGTACACTTTTTAATTTCTTTCGACATTTTTTGCATACTTCATCAACTTCTACGTTTCCACAAAAGGGACATACATGAGGATATAGCAGCTCGCCTATTTTTTTCATTCTTTTGTTGAAACTCTGATTCTTCCCTCTCGTTTACAAAAACTCTGCTATGTGCTCCGCAAGGCTTGTGTTTCTTTTCTGTTCTTCCACATTTTGGATCATCTCCTGAAAAACAGTATCACTTCCTACAAGTGTAACACATTTCCTCGCTCTTGTCACAGCAGTATACAAAAGATTCCGACAATATAACTGCCTCGGACCTGCAAGCAGCGGAATGATCACTGCCGGATATTCACTTCCCTGTGATTTATGTATCGTAACTGCATAGGCAAGCTCCAGCTCATCCAGCATTTTGAAAGGATAGGTTACCTTCCTTTTTTCATCATATTCTACTTCCAGCGTCTCGTCATATGTATTGATCTTTGTTATAATCCCCATATCGCCATTGAAAACGCCAATACCTTTGTCGACTACAAGACCATACTTTGTTGCGATCTCCCACTCCAATTGATAATTATTTTTCACTTGCATAACCTTATCGCCCACACGGAATAATTTCTCTCCGTATTCCTTCTCCGCCTTCTTATCGGACGGCGGGTTCAGATACTGCTGCAAAATTTTATTTAATCGTTCCACACCCAGGAGTCCTTTTTTCATCGGAGTAAGCACCTGGATATCGGACATACGTGCATCCACATATTTGGGCAGTTTTTTCTGGATCAATGTCAGGACGACGCTGATAATTACATTGGCATCCTGTCGTTTCAGGAAAAAAAAGTCTTTGCTTTTATTGTCAAGGACGACTTCCTGCCCAGCATTGATCTTGTGGGCGTTCATGACAATATCGCTTTCCTGTGCCTGCCGAAAAATTTTTGTCAGCATAACTACCCTGAAAACCTTAGAATCTATAATATCTTTCAATACTTTCCCAGGGCCTACAGACGGCAGCTGATTGATATCCCCTACAAGGATCAGCCTTGTTCCCGGAACGATCGCTGAAAGGAGCGCATGCATCAGCGGAAGATCTACCATGGACATCTCATCGATGATAACCGCATCGGTTTCCAGTGGATTTTCCCTGTTTCTTCCAAATCCTCCCGTCTTGCCTTCTTCCGGATTTCCGCTTACTTCCAAAAGACGATGTATCGTCTGTGCTTCATATCCCGTCGCCTCCGTCATTCGTTTAGCCGCCCTTCCAGTCGGCGCTGCGAGACGGATATCCATCCCTTCACTTTCGAAATATCGTATCATGGCATTTATCGTTGTTGTCTTCCCGGTTCCCGGCCCGCCTGTCAGGACAAACACTCCGCTTTTTACTGCCTCTTTCACTGCCTCCCTCTGCTTTTCGTCCAGTCTAAGCTCTCCGTACTCTTCCAGTTTTTCCAGTCTTCGAAGGATCATATCGTCGTCTTCCTCGTAATCGATATCCAGATCATGAAGCATTTTTGCCGTATTTAGTTCCATATAGTAGTATTTTGCCGGATAAATTCTGACAGATTCTTCGTTCTTTTTCATAACAATTTTTCTTTCCATCGCCAGATCCATCAGATACTTTTCAATATCTTCGATCTGCACTCCCAGAAGTTCCGACGTTTTTTTCAACAGCACATCTTCGTACAAAAAAATATGGCCTTCCGCAAGACTTTGCAAAAGCGTATAGAAAATGCCGCTCTTAATCCGAAAATCCGAATCAGTGTGTATGCCGATCCTCGCTGCGATCTCATCCGCTGTCTTAAAGCCAATTCCTTCGATATCATCTGCCAGTCGATAAGGATTTTCCTCCAAAATATGATAAATCCTTGTCCCGTATTTCTGATAGATCTTCACGGCAAGTGTCAGACTGATGCCGTATTTCTGCAGGTAGATCATCGCCTGTCGCAGATCTTTTTTTTCCTCCACCTGCTCTGCTATCTCCCGAGCTTTTTTCTCACTGATCCCCTTGATCTCTGCCAGGCGTTCCGGTTCTTCCTCAATGATGCGAAACGTGTCCTTCCTGAATTTTGCCACGATCTTTCCTGCCAGAGCCGGACCGATCCCTTTTATTGCACCGGAGCCAAGATAGCGCTCAACGGCCTCCAAATCCTCCGGTTCTTTGATCCGATGTTCTTCTACCTTGAGCTGAACTCCGTAGGTCGGATGTGTGACATATTCTCCGGACAATTCCAGGAACTCCCCATCTCCAATATATGCAAATTTGCCGACACACGTTAACTCTCCATCTTCATTATTCAGCTGAAACACCGTGTAACCGTTGTCTTCGTTCCTAAAGACGATGTGATCCACATATCCTGTTATTTTTTCCAAGTTTACCCTCCGTCTCTGATGCAGAAAAGAACTGCCGCAGAATATTTTCTGCAACAGTTCTCGCTATGTTTATGCATTGAATTTTTTGCTCTCACTCATAAATTCCACAAACTGACCCGTACCGATCGCTACGACCTTCATCGGATCTTCCGCAGTCATCGTATTGATGCCTGTCTTCTCTTCAATCAGCTCTTCCAGACCTCTCAGCAGAGCGCCTCCTCCAGTCAGGACAATGCCCCGATCCAGAATATCTGCAGAAAGTTCCGGCGGAGTCCTCTCCAGTACTCCGATAACCGCTTCCACAATCTGGCTGGTAGGCTCTCTGAGCGCCTCCTCCGTCTCAGAGGAAGTCACTGTAACCGTCTTTGGAAGTCCTGTCACAAGATTTCGCCCTCTTACCTCGATCGCTTCGTCTTCCACGAGCGGGTAAGTCGTACCAATCCGGATCTTGATATCTTCTGCGGTACGCTCTCCAATCAAAAGATTGTGTTTCTTTCTCATATATCTTACAATAGCCTCATCAAAATCATCCCCGGCGATCTTGATGGATGTATTGACAACCGTTCCGCCAAGGGAAATGACCGCAATGTCGGATGTTCCTCCTCCAATGTCCACAATCATATTTCCGCATGCTTTGGATATGTCAATTCCAGCTCCGATGGCTGCTGCCACCGGCTCCTCAATCAGATGAACCTCTCTCGCTCCAGCGGCAAATGTAGCTTCCTCCACGGCCTTTTTTTCCACTTCCGTCACACCGCTTGGAACACAGACGCTGATGCGCGGCTTTTTAAAAGTACGTTTTCCAAGTGCTTTCTGGACAAAATACTTGATCATCTTTTCTGTGACCGTGTAGTCTGAGATAACTCCCTGCCTGAGAGGCCTTACTGCCACAATATTTCCCGGTGTTCTGCCAAGCATCAGGCGTGCATCTTCCCCGATCGCACGGATAGCATTCGTATCTCTGTCAAATGCGACTACAGAAGGTTCTTTCAGCACAACGCCCTTTCCTTTCACATAAACAAGAACGCTCGCAGTTCCCAAATCGATTCCAATATCTACTGATGACATCAATCAAATAAACCCCTTTCACAAATCCCATCTATTTCCATCATCTTTCGTCTATCATACTTCCTCTTCTGCGCTGCGGCAGGCATAAATACGCATCCCACAGCATACATTTGTTATTATAATCAATCTTCCTTTAAATGGAAAGAGTTTTTTCCAAGAAAATAGAAGTTTTATTTTTTCTTAAGGAATGGGGCAAGATATTGTCCTGTGTAGGATTGCGGACATTTTACAATTTCCTCCGGGGTGCCTTGCGCAATGACAGTACCACCTTTGTCTCCTCCTTCCGGACCCATGTCGATGATGTAGTCCGCCGTCTTGATGACATCCAGGTTATGTTCAATGACAATGACCGTATTGCCATCCGCCGCAAGTCTGCGCAAAATCTCAGTCAGTTTATGAACATCCGCAAAGTGCAGTCCTGTCGTCGGCTCATCCAGGATGTAGACCGTCTTTCCGGTACTTCTTTTACTGAGCTCTGCTGCCAGCTTGATCCTCTGCGCTTCCCCTCCGGAAAGTGTGGTAGACGGTTGTCCGAGGCGGATATAGGAGAGCCCCACATCATACAATGTCTCCATTTTTCTCCGTATACTTGGCACATTTTCAAAAAATTCCAGTGCCTCTTCTACTGTCATATTCAGCACATCGTAAATACTCTTTCCTTTGTATTTGACTTCCAGCGTCTCCCTGTTATAGCGTTTTCCATGACATACTTCGCACGGTACATATACATCCGGGAGGAAATGCATCTCAATCTTCAGTATCCCATCCCCACTGCAGGCCTCACACCTTCCGCCTTTCACATTAAAGCTGAATCTTCCTTTTTTGTAACCTCTGGCCTTTGCATCTGCTGTAGCGGCAAAGAGATCTCGGATCAGATCAAAAACTCCGGTATATGTTGCGGGGTTTGATCTCGGCGTGCGCCCAATCGGCGACTGATCGATATCAATTACCTTGTCGAGTTTCTCCAGACCCTTGATCTCCCTGTGTTTCCCCGGTATGACTCTTGCGTGATTCAGTACTTTTGCAAGGGTTTTGTACAATACTTCATTTACGAGGGAACTCTTTCCGGAACCCGACACTCCGGTCACGCAAGTCATAACACCAAGCGGAATATCCACATCGACATTTTTCAGATTATTTTCTTTTGCTCCTCTGATTTTCAGGAATCCCGATGGTTTGGCACGTTCATCTGGTACCGGGATCCTGATCCTCCCGCTCAAATAATCCCCTGTGATCGATCCCGGAGTGTCCATGATCTCCTGTGCAGTCCCCTGAGCCACGACTTCTCCACCGTGTTCGCCCGCCCCCGGTCCGATATCCACAATATGGTCTGCCGCAAGCATCGTATCTTCATCATGCTCTACCACGATCAGTGTATTTCCAAGATCACGTAGATGCTGCAAAGTCTTCAGGAGCTTATCGTTATCCCTCTGATGAAGGCCGATGCTCGGCTCATCCAGAATATAAGCCACCCCGACAAGACCAGATCCGATCTGCGTGGCCAGCCGGATCCTCTGTGCCTCCCCGCCGGAAAGCGTCCCGGTCGCCCTTGCCAAAGTAAGATAATCCAGTCCTACATCCATCAAAAATCCGATCCTTGCACGGATTTCTTTGAGAATCTGCCCTCCGATCAGCTCCTGCGTATGAGTCAGCTTCAGTTGCTCCAGAAATTGCTGCAGATTTTCGATGGACATAGATGTCACTTCGTAAATATTTTTGTCCCCTACTGTCACAGCCAACGCCTCTTTCTTCAGCCTTTGGCCTTTGCAGGCGTGGCAAGGCGTGATCCTCATAAATGTCTCATACTCCGCCTTCATTGCCTCCGATCCTGTTTCGCGGTATCTCCTCTCGACATTTTTGATCAGTCCGTCAAAAGCGACATCGTATATTCCCTCTCCGCGCTGTCCCTTGTACCGAACTTTGACTTCTTTCCCGTTTGTTCCGTAAAGAAGGATATCATGGACCTTTTTCGGGTATTCTTCAAACGGAGTATCCAGATCAAATCCATATTCTTCACACAGCCCTCTCAAAATGGCATTTGTAAAACTGGACGGATCTGTGCAGGACTGCCATCCCATGACTGCGATCGCACCCTGATTGATACTCAGCGACTTATCCGGTATCATCAGCTCTTCGTCAAATTCCATCTTATACCCAAGACCGAAACATTCCGGACAGGCCCCAAATGGATTGTTGAAAGAAAAGCTTCTCGGCTCGATCTCATCGATACTGATACCGCAGTCCGGACAGGAGAAACTCTGGCTGAAATTGATCGGCTCCCCACCAATCACATCCACTGTCATAAGTCCTTCCGCCAGAGAAAGAACGGTCTCAATGGAATCTGTCAGACGTTTTTCGATACCCGGCTTTACGACAAGACGGTCCACGATGATTTCTATGTTGTGCTTAATATTCTTTTCAAGAGAAATCTCCTCTGTCAATTCATACATATTCCCATCGATACGCACACGCACGTACCCGCTCTTTTTCGCCTTTTCCAAAAGCTTTGCGTGCGTCCCCTTCCGTCCTCTCACGACCGGCGCCAGGAGCTGAATCTTTGTCCTTTCCGGAAGTTCCATGATCTGATCCGTCATCTGATCTACCGTCTGTTTTTTGATCTCCTTTCCACAGACCGGACAGTGCGGAATACCGATCCGCGCGTACAAAAGCCGAAAATAGTCGTATATTTCCGTTACCGTTCCTACCGTGGAACGAGGGTTTCTGTTGGTGGATTTCTGGTCGATGGAAATCGCCGGAGAAAGTCCCTCTATGCTCTCCACATTTGGCTTTTCCATCTGTCCGAGAAACTGTCTCGCGTAAGAGGAAAGTGATTCCATATATCTTCTCTGCCCTTCCGCATAGATCGTGTCAAAGGCAAGGGAAGATTTCCCGGACCCGCTAAGTCCAGTGAGAACGACCAGTTCATTCCTCGGAATGTCCAGGTCGATATTTTTCAGATTGTGTTCATTTGCTCCGCGTATACGGATATATTGCCTGTTCTCCATGTTTTTCTCCTGCTCTATTCTCTGTCAAAATTTATCATATCAGCTCGTTCAGCTGCTGTTTTAGCTCGATCATCTTATCCCGAAGTTCGGCCGCCGTCTCAAAATCAAGTTCTGCCGCCGCTTTTTTCATCTGCTTCGTAAGGTCTTTGATCAGTTTTTCCAACTCTTCCCGGCTCATGGATTCCGGATCTTTTTCCATAATGTATTCTTGTTTTGCCACCTTCTTGGAAATACTGATGAGATCCCGCACCGCTTTCTGTATCGTCTTCGGTGTAATGCCGTGCTCTTCATTGTATTTCATCTGCACAGCACGTCTTCGTTTTGTCTCTTCGATGGCGATCCGCATAGAATCCGTGATGGTATCTGCGTACATGATCACATGTCCTTCTGCATTTCTGGCTGCACGCCCGATGGTCTGGATCAGGGATGTCTCTGAACGAAGGAATCCCTCTTTGTCCGCATCCAGGATTGCCACCAGCGTAATCTCCGGGATATCCAGCCCTTCCCTCAAAAGGTTGATCCCGACAAGCACGTCAAATACATCCAGGCGCATGTCCCGGATGATCTCCGTCCTCTCCAGTGTATCGATATCGGAATGCAGGTATCGCACCCGTATGCCCAATTCCCGCATATAGTCTGTCAGATCTTCCGCCATCCGTTTCGTCAGCGTCGTGATCAGAACTTTATTCTTCTTTTCTACTTCTTTATTTACTTCTCCCACAAGATCATCGATCTGGCCTTCCACCGGTCTGACCTCTACTTCCGGATCAAGAAGCCCTGTCGGGCGGATAACCTGTTCAGCCCGGAGAAGTTCGTTTTTCTCCTCATAAGGCCCCGGTGTGGCAGACACAAACATGACCTGATCGATCTTGCTTTCAAACTCTTCAAAATTGAGGGGACGGTTGTCCTTTGCCGACGGCAGCCTGAAACCATAGTTTACGAGCGTCGTCTTTCTGGACTGATCTCCATGGTACATCCCTCCGATCTGAGGGATCGTCTTGTGAGACTCGTCGATGATCATCAGAAAATCATCCGGGAAATAGTCCAAAAGTGTGTGCGGAGGTTCCCCTTCTGCAAGCCCGGTCAGATGACGGGAATAGTTTTCAATCCCCGAACAAAATCCGGTTTCCCGGAGCATCTCGATGTCAAAGTTCGTCCTCTCAGAAATCCTCTGAGCCTCCAAAAGCTTATCTTCGCCTTTGAAAAACCGAATTTGTTTTTCAAGCTCATCCTCTATTTCTTTTATCGCCCTGTCCATGTTCTCTTTTGATACAACATAGTGGGATGCCGGAAAGATAGCAATGTGATTCAGCTCATTTTTGATTTCTCCGGTCAAAACATCTACTTCTGTTATTCTGTCAACTTCATCTCCAAAAAATTCCACCCGGATGATATTTTCTTCCGCTCCGGCCGGAAATACTTCCACAACATCCCCGTGTACACGGAAAGTTCCCCGCTTGAAATCCATATCATTTCTGTCATACTGAATGTCAATCAGTTTCCGTATCACATCATCCCGATCTTTGATCATGCCTGGCCGGAGAGAAATGACCATCTCCTGGTAATCGATAGGACTTCCCAGACCGTAAATACAGGACACACTGGCCACAATGATGACGTCCCGTCTCTCAGAAAGCGCTGCAGTAGCCGAATGGCGAAGTTTGTCTATCTCGTCATTGATGGCGGAATCTTTTGCAATGTAAGTGTCGGATGACGGTACGTAAGCCTCCGGCTGGTAATAATCATAGTAGGACACAAAGTACTCTACGGCGTTATGAGGAAAAAATTCCTTAAATTCTCCGTAAAGCTGTGCCGCCAGAGTCTTATTGTGGGCGATGATGATCGTCGGTTTGTTTAACTGCTGGATGACGTTGGCCATCGTAAACGTTTTTCCGGATCCCGTAACTCCCAGAAGGGTCTCACACTGATTGCCTTCTTTGAAACCTTTGACCAGATCGGCGATCGCCTGAGGCTGGTCACCGGTGGGTTTGTATTCTGATACCAATTCAAAATGATCCATGATTTATCCTTGCTCCTTTTTCTGATGTTTGATTTCTTCCCTGACACGCATCAAAATTTTCCCTAACAGATTTTGGCCTCTCCACCTATCTATGCAATGCCTGTTCTCATCTTTCATAGAAAGGCCAATTCCCCAGATTCTATCTTTTACAGCGCATTCCGCAATTATTTCTTTACCTGTTTTCTTCAGTTTTTCAGCAAGTTCAGGATTCTGACGGAATTTTTCGCGTACACCTCTATAAACAATTTCTTCTCTTACTTTTATCCAGACCTTATCATCAAAATGCTGTACAGCTCTGCCTAATGCTTTTATTTCTGCTACATTATCTGTCTGTAAAATTTTCTCTGCTGCTTCTTGATCTTGAAACAGCAATGCCTTTTCATGCATCATATACTGTTCCATTGATGAAAACTTAATGCCATCAACTGTAAATTCAGACAGATACCAGTTACTCAAATATCCATTCTCTTCTTCCGGATTATGAAAACAGATCATAGCTCTTTCCTCCCGTAATTATCAGCAGCTTTACGGCACATTAAGTCCACACTGCTCTCCCACCTTACGAACAGCCACATACAGATCAAGATCATGCAAGCCAGGATATGCTTCAAACATAAATTTAACCGGGAGCAGTTTAACGACTTCTTTGCTTGGAAGTCTGTATATCCATTGAAACAATGCATAAAATTGTCCAATCCAGTTTGGAGCAAATCCTCCTGCCGCTTTTCCCGGCTTTGGTTCATATTTATCATTTTCCAGGAAATAATTGTATAACGTTTCTGCATCCATTGTACAGACATAAGCCTGTCCTTCATCGACCATAGCTCTTGTATAGCTTTTCATATATGACTCTATAAAATCCGCCACATCAATTCCAGGATAATGTCCTTCTGCATATTCAAATAATTTTCCTTGATTTTCAACAACTTCTTCCAAGTAACTTTTACTGAACACTTCCATGATCTTACCTCTTATATTAATTTACTGAACACATTTTCAATCTTATTTTTATCAGAGTTAATCAAAGCATACATTGCCTCTCTTGCTGTTCTGTCACGCTGTGTATATTGCGAATTTACCTTATTATACTCAATTTCTCGCAACGCCGAAAAATCTTCTCTGAGACATTGAAATGCTTTTTCTGTCTTTAAACAGTACTGAATTCCCAAATCTCCCAATTTTAATAACTCTGGTAAGATATCAAGATCTACTTCATCCCGGACAAAACACTTGGCAATATAAAAATATGATGCATTTGCACGCCAGCCTTTGATCACGTCATATTTTTCTGTAAATACCTGGTATTTTTGAATGAATTTAGGCGCTAATACTCTATATCTTCGCCCCGTATCTGCATCCCGATGTTTCATAAGCTCTGCAAGCCACGAAAGTATATCATATTCTTCAAAGTCCAATATCTTTAATTCGCTGGTATCCAGTACAAATTTATGTACCCAGCCATTTTTTTCGATCGGATTGCAGACAGACCACTCGGATGCTAATGCTGGACTCTCAGTCAGGTAAAATCCTTTTCCGTAATCATGCTTGTCATTTCCCAATCCGTATGTCGGTACAATTTGTTTATCAGGACTTCCGTGATATAAAACAAGTTCATTTCCCTTGTTGTTCATTACAATCTCCTTTATACTCAATAAAAATATGTTTCTTATTTTTCAGATTGGGGAAACGCTGTTTCCCTAATTGAATCTCTCGAATAAACCAGAATATACTTTCCATATTGTCATTTGAACATAAACCAAATAGAACTAATTTTTGAATACTCCTCCATTGGACTTTTCTACGTCATTATCTGATAACATGATATTTTCATCATCAGGTATAAACTCTAAAAAATCACAAAAATTTTTCTTTTGTTCATCTGAAATATTTTCATTTTGTAATATTTCATCTTTAATTTTATCAAGTTCATTTTGTAATGTATAAATTTGTGAATGCAATGACTCACTGTTCGAAATCATTACTCTGAATTCTTCTTGATCCAATGCTTGCATTTCATACAATGACAAAATATCTGCTCTGTATGTTAACTCTAACAATATTTGAAAATCTAATTCATCCGCCATAAACCTATATAATATCTGATTTGTTTTTTCGGGATGTTCCTCCCAATTTCTTGCTCTTCTCAACACATCTATTATAGCTATACCTTCTACATCTTCGCTAGAATACCGTTTTAGCTTTCGGGGTACTTCCACTATTTTATTCGCATATTCCTTCAAATCATTCCACTGAGTATTACATTTAGAAAAGGTATTTCGTGAATCTAATATTGCAATAATAATATTTGCTAACTTAGTTTCACATTCTCGCAATTTTTCTAGCTTTTCTTTCGAATTGATTATTACAGAATTACCCTCTAAATACTGTTGATAAAAGTTTCCCCTCTATTTCATCACAATTTTTTTACCAAAAGTCATAAAATATTCCACTGCGTTGTTTGGAAAAAATTCCTTAAATTCTCCGTAAAGCTGTGCCGCCAGAGTCTTATTGTGGGCGATGATGATCGTCGGTTTGTTTGTATTCTGATACTAATTCAAAATGGTCCATATTATTCTCCTCAAACAAAATAAATCTACAACATACTATTTACCCATCTGCCCGCTCCTTTGCACATTATAGCAAATATAATTATAAAAGTATATAGTACGCAAAGCAAAAAAGTACAAATGTTCGATTCCACACTTGTACTTTTTCGTATCTCACTATTTACTTCTTTTTGCTTTCAAAGTAGAGGAACCGCTCGATAGAATCCAGAATATCCTTGAAATCATCCCGCGGTGCAATGTCGATGTATCGTTTCAGCAGCTCGGTTTCCTGCTTTTTATATCTGCCGTAAAAAATATCGTAAAGGTTGTGCCCCCGCATGTGGATGCGGATATCTTCCATATGCTTTTTCACATCTTCCTCGGTACGGATTTCTTCTCCGATTACTTTCCTGAGTTTCCTGCCGCTTTTGATCTTGTACAGATACTGATTCCATTTTTCCAGAAAGATACGGTAAAATGTCTCTTCATCTTCAATAATGCCAAGCTGCGCCATCACTTTCGGATTCAAAAAGTAGTTCTCAAAAGAATAATATTTGAGAATGAGAACATTTTTTTCTGTCACTCGCGGAAGCTTGTCGGCATCTTCTCTGTTTCTTTCTTCATAGTAACGGCAAAGCTGATATTTCAGTATTTCACTGTCTTTTCCGTCTCCGTCCCTTATCATGAGAAAATTATCTCTCAGATAGATCTGATTCATATATTTGAGATTGGCATATGTTTTTATGTTCGTACAGCTGTTTGTCGTAATGATGGCAATACGGGACGGCTTCCCATCTTCATCGTACGTCTCGGAATAATACTTCCGGATAAGAAGCGGAAGTCTGCTCTTATCCTGCTTTCCCTCCACAATAAAAACAAAATTCACATTCATCAGATCATTTGCCGAGTATCCCAGATCGTCGAGCACCGCGCTGATATCGGTCTTTTCATACACAAAGGAAAATCCATCTTCTCCCCGCGCGATCTGTCGGATCTGTCTGCTGTTGAAGTTGGCCAAAAGATCCGGAGCATGGGTGGAAAAGACAACCTGGCTCTTCCTGGAAAGACGGTAAAGAATGTCTCCGGACACTTTCTGGAGAGTTGGGTGAAGATAAATCTCAGGGTCTTCCACAAGGATGAGATCCAGACTTTCCTCTTTTTCTTCCTTATAGGTTTCCAAAAGTGAAAGCATGTAGATGCTTCGCATCCCTTTCCCCATTGTATGGACCGGGCGGGGCTGTTTCTGCCCGTCATTGCATATTTCCGCTGTCACGCTGAGCATTTTTTCCATATCACGGCTCATGGAGTAACGAATCCTGTCCTTTCCGCCGTTTTTTCGAAAAGTTGCATTTACTTTCTGGGAAAAGGTGTCGAGATTGAGATTGTAAAGTTTGTATTCCAGAAGTTTGGCCGCCTCGAATGCGTTTAGTTCTTCCGTTGTTTTCTTGTGAATCAGCCCGATGCAGGAAAAACAGTGATTGCACATCTTTGCCCGATCAAACATACAGCACCCTGACCGCATCTGCTTTAAAAGCTCGTCCTCCTGCATCATCAAGAGATCTTCCTGAAAATGCTCCAGGCTTCGATCTGTTCCGATATCGTACACTTTGGGGAATACTTCCCGGAGATACGGATTATTTTTCTGAATACCGTCACTGTAACGGATTTTTCCTTCTCTGTTTGCCACATACTCAAAAGAGAGCAGGCCATTGTGGAAAGACGGCAGCTTCGCACAAAAATCCTTAAACCATGCTTCGTATCTTCGATACCCGCTTATACATCCATGATCGTGCAGTATTTTCAGATCTTCCTCTTCTATCTTCAGTGTGACAGCAATCTCAATATTCGGATAATCTTCCTGATAATCTTCTTTTCGGATTTCATAAATACCGCTTACCGCCCGTATCGCATCCAGAACAGCTGTTTTTCCCGTACTGTTCTGTCCTACAAGGATCAGCGCATTTTCAATTCCTGAAAGATGCAGTTCCTGTATGGATCTAAAATTTCGGATTCTAAGTTCTGCTATCTGCACAGCTTCACTCTCCTTTTATTTCCCCTCCTCCACGGCATTGATCTTATCCCGGATATCGGCTACAGAAGCTTCGTCCGGTATCGTCACATATAAGGTGCCTCCGGAATAAGAGTAGCAATATTTTCTTGCCGACGTACCCTCTGCCGCCACAGATGTCACATTCCATCCGTTCAGTCCTGTCAGCTGGGCTCGTACAAGTTCCTGCAGCTGTTTTGTCGTCATATTTGTCTCCGTATTTCCGCTTACCTGATCGATCAGTTTTGGTCCTTTGATCAAAATCGATGGAGACATGGCCTTTTTGATCATTGCCTCGATGACTGCCTGCTGGTTCTTTCCTCTCTGGTTATCCCCATCTTCCAGGGCATGCCGCTCCCTTACAAAAGCCAGCGCCTCCTGCCCGTTAAAATGATTGAGTCCTTTCTCTACGTGCATGACAAGTCCGGACTCTTCCCCGGTGTCAAACTCCAGCTCTGATTTCACGTCAATCCCTCCAAGGGTATCTACCATCTGGATCAACGATGTAAAGTTCACTCGCACATAGAAAGGAATATCTACTTCATATAAATTCTCCAGTGTGGCGATGGAAGTTCCTATTCCATAATTTCCTGCATGGGTCAATTTGTCTTTCTGACCTTCGGACACACCCGGAATCTCCACATAGTAATCACGCGGCGTCGTAACAAGAAGCACTTCTTTTGTTTTCGGGTTTACTGTAGCGATGATGTTCACATCACTTCTGCTCTGCTGCGTGATTTCCCCGTACACATCGATACCACTGATATATACACTGAATGGTTCCTGAGAGACATCAATCCCCGCCGCCTTTTCTGTGAGTTCCGGAGCCTCATTTCCATCTGTGATCTTGCCAAGTGCAGATCGCACCTCATACATGAAAAAAGAGCTCGCCACAAGGATCGCGCTAAGCGCTAGCCCTAACAGCGTCCCAAGGAAACGTTTTGGGCGGAAGCCGTTCTGCATCCGGTAAACACCAAGCGCCAGAAGCAAAAGGACTATGGATACAATCCCAAGATATAACCACGGAAACATACCGAGATATACTGCTGATAACAGAAACAATACCGTTGCAAAAAGCTGGATCAGAAGGATCAGTCGTCCTGCTTTTTTCCTTCTTACCGGCTTTTGATATCTTTCGCCCCGGCCTGAAGGTGCAGTCCTTTCTGGTCTTTTCCTTCTCTTTTCATAGCGGAAATCCAGATCCTCCGGCATTCTTCTCCTGCGAGGTCTGTACTCTTCCTCCTCATATGTATCATAACGTCCGTACGGCTGATCATAATCATCGTATGTGTACCGTTCTTCCTCATACCTTCTCCTAACCCGTCTTCCATCTCCCCTTGATGACGGATCTGGTCTTCTTCGATTCGGCCCTGCCTGACGATTCATTCGCTTTCTCCGCTCCATCGCCCTTTCATAGGCCTCTCTTTCTTTCCGACTCATTTTACTCATATTTCACTGCCCTTTTCTATTATTTATTCCCATATTGACGGTATGATTATATCTCCAAACCACTTGCAAAGTCAACTTTTCCGGCGGAATTTGGCTTCTGAAACATAAAACTGAGGGTGTTTATGACCCTCAGTTTCTATTATCCGTTCAAGTTTATTTTTCACGGCTCTCCCATTTTCTGTAGATGGCTTCCATTGCATCGACAACACCGCCGACTCCAAGCAGGCTTGCATTAAAAAGCATCCCATGTGCAGAAATACTTCCCCACTCCCGTCCTGTATGTGCCTCGTAGTAAGTTTTTCTCTCCCGGTCCATCTTTTTGATCTTATCCCAGGCCTGTTTTTCATTCAAACCGTAGTTCTTCATAATTCTGCGGATCCGGTCTTCTTTGTATGCGCAGATAAACGTGTGGATGCAATTACTGTAATCTCCCAATATATAATCCGCACACCGTCCTACAAAAATGCACGGGCCTCTTGCCGCCAGCTTAGTGATGATGGCAGACTGCGCCTCATAAACTTTGTCGCTCAATGGTACTCCATCGCTGTTTTCATTGATAAACACTGTGTAATCTTTCATGTTCACAACATATGCCGAAAGAAATTTACCAAGTATCGTCTCGTCAACTTTCGCCGCAGCTTCCTGGCTGATAGAAAGTTCCCGTGCAGCCATGGAGATTAGATTATTGTCATAAAGCGGAATGTCAAGCCTTTCCGAAAGCCGGTTTCCGATCTCATGCCCTCCGCTTCCGAACTGTCTTCCTATTGTAATGATGGTACTGTTGGTCATGCTATCATCTCCTTTTGTCCACTCGTGCGGATCTCTTCTATCCGCCTGCCAACTGCCATTCCTTACACTGTTGCTCTAAACTCTTGTAGCACCGTCCACAGAAAGCACTGCTCCCGAGATATAGGACGCAAGATCACTGGCCAGGAAAAGAAATGCATTCGCGATATCTTCCGGTTCGCCGATCCGCCGAAGCGGGATCGTCTGAATCAGCGGCTGAATCATGGCATCCGGCAATGCAGCCACCATATCCGTCTTTGTGATACCCGGCGCCACCGCATTGACCCTGATATTGCTAGGTCCCAATTCTCTTGCGAGGGAAATTGTCATTCCGTTTACCGCAAACTTACTTGTCGGATATCCGACACCAGACGGCTGTCCGCTGATGCTGACCATGGAACTTGTATTTAAAATACAGCCTCCGCCTTGTTCTTTCATGATCTTCACTGTCGGCTGGATCGTGTAGAACAACGCCTTCACATTCAGGTTCATAATCTTGTCAAAATCTGCCGGATCATAATCTTCTATTCTCGTACTCTGTGAAATCCCTGCGTTGTTGACAAGAACATCGATCTTTCCAAATTTTTCCTTTACTTTTTCGATTGCACCCGCCACCTGATCCGCATCTCCAAGATCCGGCCATGCCCCTTCTACAGTCCAGTTCGGGTTTTCCGTTTTGAGGCTATCCACTGCCTTCTTGACCGTCTCTTCTCTGGAACCGAAAAGTACAACCTTGGCACCGTTCTCCAGAAATTTTTTTACTGTAGCAAATCCGATTCCTCTTGTGCCTCCTGTTACAACTGCAACTTTCCCTTTTAACATTTCTCTGCCTCCTTTTTATTCGTCTTTTCCGTTTTCAGTATATTTTTCTATATTATATCATACTTTCTTGATATTTTCATTTTAATATACTACTAATTTGACGATTTTTGCATTACTGGCAGAGCTTTGGACTACTTACACTACTGCTCTTCTTTTTGTTTCCGGTTGATCTGAAGCTGAAGATTGACTCCAAATGGATTTACCGCAACTCCCTTCACGTTTTTCGGAATAATCTCTACTACCTTGCTTGCCTCCACGACTGCTGTCTTAAATTTCTTTTCCCTGTTAAATTTCTGAAATTCCAACAGGTCTGTAAAAATCGGCTGATACTGATCCCCGTTTTTTGCTGTCAGAAGCGGCGCGCCTTTTTTTTCTTCAAAGGCAACGATATAACGGCCTTTTTTAAAGTGTGCCATAGCTTCCTCACGGAGTTCGTTTATCTCCTCCTGTTCACCTTCTTCCGAGGCATGCACCATCTTTTGCATCAAATACAGAGCTGTAAGATGAAACTGTGGATTTTCAATGCGGAACTGTCCTTCCGGGATCTCCTGTTCATCTACCCTATGTACGATCTCTTCCAGCTGAAACCGTGTCTTCTGGCTTCCGTCGTCTATGATAACCGAATTTACTCCCATGGTATACAGATTGGAGAAAAATACCAGCAGCTGGTTTTTATCGATTTTTAAAATCTGCACCGGCTCATTTTTCTCTTTTAGTTCTGTCGCCATTTCCTTTGCCTTGTCCATATCCAGATACAAAAGGATTTGATCGTCAAATGTCTCCGGATCACAGATCACATACGGCATTCTCGTGCACACAGACAAGAGACTGTAAACGATGGCCGCTCTCTGCATTTTTGCCATTACCGCTAATTTTTCTTTACCTGGAATACTCTGTTTATTTTCTTGACTCATCTTTCTTTTCCTTTCTTTCTGTCCATTTTTCCGAAGGACATACATGTATAATAGTATATACGATTTTTCCGTATATCACAATAAATACAAACAGATTCCTTAAAAAGGATGTGCACTGGCACATCCCTTTATCTCCTACTTTTTGAACTTAAAATGACTCAAAAAAATGAAAAGCGCAATCCCGAGCGCCAAAATATACCCAAAAGCCCCAAGGGCCGGTATCCCCCACACTTTCGGCTCCATATCCGTCGTACAGATAATGCTTGAGCTGATCAGAAGCGCAGTCACAAGGAAACCCATAACGAGCTTTTTCACAAGGCTTGTCAGCATCTCGTTTAAATCCTCGGTAGCGTGGAGATCCAGATTGATCCGATTTTGTCCTTTCAGAAAACCGTGCAGGATATCCGCCGCCAGAGCCGGAAGATCAAGCGCCTTCTGAAAAGAACGGTACATGCTCCTGCCGCTCTTTTTCAAAGCCTTTTTCCAGTTTTTTTGCAGATATAACGGATTCTCCATCCTGGCAGCCGCTATCCACACCATATTGATATCCGGACAGATCTCTGCGATAACACCTTCCATGTGGGTAAGCCCCCGTGCAAGCATCGTAAGCCCATGCGGCATGGTAATTTTATTATTTTTCATCACTTCCATCAGATCCTGGATAACATCCGCGATATCTATGTTTCCGATATCCGTTGTCCCATACTTGGAGAGCAAATCGCCGATATCTTTATAAAGCTGGCTTTGATCCGGTTTGCCCCGAAATTCTCCAAGAGCCATGACGACTTCCAGGATCAGTCCCACATCGTTTGACGCCACACCTTTGACGGCTTCCGCCACCAAATCCTTGTCCCTCTCTGTGAGCCTCCCCATCATTCCCATATCGATCCATATAATCTTTCCATCCCGGATCTTCACATTGCCCGGATGAGGATCGGCGTGAAAAAATCCGTCTTCCATGACCTGCTTAATATAGTTATCTACAAGCTTTGTCCCGATTTCCTTTAAATCATAACCGTTTTCCAGAAGGCTTTCCTTATCATCGATGGCAAAACCGTCGATATATTCCATAACCAATACATGGGTGGTCGTGTATTCCTTGTACAACTTCGGCGTACCTATAAACGCAATCTGTTCATTTTTCCTGGAAAACTCTTCCATATTAGCTGCTTCCACAAGAAAATTCATCTCTTCCTGCGTTACCGTCCACAGTTCATCCAAGACCATATCAAGATCCACAAGCCCTTTCATCCTGCCTGTAGGCAGCACCTTGACCGCCTTGTGCAAAAGGCCGATATCTCTTGACATGACGTCGTAGATTCCCTGTCTTTGTACTTTTACAACGACAAGCTCGCCTGATTTCAGGACAGCCTTGTGAACCTGGGCAATGGATGCAGAGCCCAGCGGATCCTTCTCGATTTCCTCAAAAATTTCCGTATAAGGACATCCGTAGGAGTCTTCCAGCACTTCGACTACCTGCTCAAATTCCATTGGAGCTACTTCTGAGCGAAGCCGCATCAGTTCCTCGCAGTATCTTCTCGGCAGAATATCCGAATGCATCGATGCGATCTGTCCGAGTTTGATATATGTAGGTCCCAGTTCTTCCAGGATCATGCGGAGTTTTTCCGGCGTTACCCCGCGCGTAATTTCATGTTTGTGGAGAACAGCTGTGATTTCTCTCAGCCTTTTTCCGTACTTGTCAGATGTTTGTGTACTCATCTATGTCCTTCTTCATCTTGCTGCTTGTCTGGTTCTTGTTCCGTTTTCTCTTCAGGCTCTTCTCTTTCGGCTTTTTGCTCCTCAAGCTCTTTCAGGAGTGTCTTAAGCTCCTCCCTTTGTTCCGTCGTCATTTTGCCGAGAAGTTCCGTGAGCTCTTCCGGAGAGGAAGGTTTTACAGAAACGTTAACCTTTTCTTTTACTGTCTTTTTAATGTTATGCTTTAGTTCTTCGTTGAGCACTTTGCCCTGCTCCACTGTCAACTCGCCTTTTTTGATCATTTCATCCAGCAGTTCTTTAGATTTTTCCGCCGTCACAGCGACTGCCCCTATCCCTGCAAGAACGACTTTCTTTAAGTTTTCTCCAAGACCATCCATATCTTTTATCTCCTTTCTTTTGTCCCGTTAGAATATCCATTCCATTACATGCGGGACAAAGATGAAAAGTCCTGCAGCAGCTGCTGCAATCGCCATGATCAGCACCGCACCTGCCGCCGTATCTTTTGCTATCTTTGCAAGAGGTTTTTTCTCTTCCGTTACCAGATCAACCACCGCCTCCACGGCCGTATTCACAAGCTCCAATGCCATGACCGCTCCAAAAAGTATGATGCAGATACACCATTCTGTGATTGTCAGCCCGACGATCAGACCCGCAGCAGTGACAAGACACGCAGCCACGCAATGGATTTTCATATTCCTCTCTTTTCTGATCCCGGTATAAATCCCAGAAAAGGCGTATCCAAAACTCTTTCTCAGAGGATTTTTCTTTCTGTCTGACATAGCACCACCTGAATTCACTTTATTTTTTCTATGTATCTGTCTTCGGCGCCTACTCTTTTGGGTTTACAAACTTTTCTTTGTACCGTTCAATACACTCTTCAATAACTTTTACTGCCCCGAGCGCTCCTTCAAACTCGTTTACCGCCGTCTTCTTCCCTTCCAGATCTTTGTAGACAGTAAAGAAATGTCGGATTTCATCAAAAATATGCTGAGGCAGTTCCGAGATATCTGTGTACATTTCATAAGTTGGATCTGCCCATGGGATCGCGATGACCTTTTCATCGCCCGCTCCTCCATCTGTCATCTTCATGACGCCGATTGGATAACAGCGTACCAAAGTAAGTGGTTCCAACGGTTCTGAACACATCACGAGCACATCCAGCGGATCTCCGTCATCCCCGAGTGTTCTCGGAATAAACCCATAATTCATCGGGTAATGTGTGGATGTGTAAAGGACACGGTCCAAGATGATCATCCCGGTTTCCTTATCCAGTTCATATTTTTTCTTACTTCCTTTTGATATTTCGATTACAGAAATAAAATCTGTAGGAAAAATCCTTTCTTCACTGATATCATGCCAAATACTTCCCATTTTTACACCTTCTGTTCTTTTTTATCTATAATACTTCTTTCAGCGTTCTTCTGATCTCATCACATGCCGCTTCTTCGTCTGTTCCGGACACCTCAACGATGATCTCGTCATTGAATCGAATGCCAAGCCCCATCAATTCCAACAGTTTTTTTGCATCTGCCTTCCTCACATCTTTTCTGACTTCAATCGACGATTCAAAATTCTTTGCTTTTTTCACGAGAACCCCGGCCGGTCTTGCGTGGATTCCTGCTTTATCAGTAATGATATAATGGAACTGTTTCATCCATCTCACTCCTTTCCTGTTTCCGGGACATTACCCCTCTCTTTTTTCTTTCCCGTAATTTTCGGTTTGCTCTTTTACCCGCAAATTTTTCTGTCATCTTCCTCACTTTATTCTAAATTATTATATCATTTAAGTTGTTTTGCCGCAATATTATGACTTTCTTTTTCAGGAAAAATTCGCCCCCTCCTCCTTTTTATTTTTATCTTTTGACATATCTCGTCAACCTTCTTTTAATATTTCGGAAACAAACGCCTTTTGTTTCTGAATATTTATATTTATAGTTAATAATTTCTAACTTCAAAATTAAATGTAGCATTATTTTTTGACTTTTATCTTTTGGATACGCTATACTGAAACCAGGAAGAGATAAACAGGCATCTCACTGAAGGAGGGATCGATATGAAGAAACTTTTTATTATAACAGTACTTGTACTTTCTTGTATCCTTTCCGGCTGTGGTAAAAAAACAGAAGAAAAAAAAGCGGAGGAAGAAAAGATAAAAACAGTCCGGCTGGATCTTGACAAGAAAGAAAATGAAGAAACGACAGTTCTGGAAAAAGAGAATGTCGTGAAAGAAGCAAATGAAAACAAAGCAGAACAAAAAGATACCGCAAAAGAACAATCGACTACCCCGAACAGCACCGCGAATACTACAAAAACTGACACCAAAAAAGAAACAGTGCAGGACACTCCTTCCACCAAAGAAACAGGAGACTACATCGGAACAATCGCAAGTCCGCTTCCTCCAAAAGACGGCACTTACAGGATTTCCCGTAACCCTGACTGCAGCGATTACATCGTAATCCACGTTACCAATTACGACGCCGCTAACTTCCGGTTCTATCTTACAAAAGCCTTTCCGAATCCAGATCCGGAAAACTTTTTCAAAGAAGCTCTTATCTTCCGGGAACATATCGCTCACTATAATGGCAACGGATATTACGAATATAAAGGAAAAGACTACCATCTCTATTTCCGCTACACCGTGGAGCAAAACGAGGTAGAACTTCCAGCAAACCACCATCTTGAAGTGTACGGTCTCGACAAACTGTTCCGCGCATCCGATTACTCAGACAGCATCTCCTACAACGGAATTTCTGGCAATATGTTCATATATGGCGCACCATTCGCAGGATAACCGAATCAGGGCTGTAAAATAAGTCCATAGGGTAGAGGGAGAGTAAAATCTCGCCCCTCCCGTTGAACCGTACGTACGGGTCTCGTATACGGCTCTACAACTTATATTCCAACTTTTACTAAGTAATAGGATAAAGGATTGAGCAGTCCAGCTCCGTCTTTTATCCTGTTTTCAAGTAAATCTTTACTGATTATGAAATTCACTACGTTCATTCCACTTCTTCTGTACCACCCTAGCCTTGAATTTGCCACTTTATAGATTTCTTCACGGCTAAAACCATTATGATTCTTCCAGTTTAAGTAACTCAGATTCCTGTAGACGGTTTTCGGCTTCTTCCACTGCTTCATGACGATTACTCTTATCTTGTGCCGCAGCCATTCCCCAAACTTCTCCATATACTCTTTCATCAGCCCAATCCGAAAGTAATTAATCCATCCTCTTACCATTTCATTAACGCGTTTGATTGTAGCCGCCAGAGGTCTTGCGACTGCTCTGCCTCTTTTCAGATATTCACTCAGTTTCTTTTTGAGTTTCTTTTTCTTTTCCGTAGTGGGTTTTACTTTCCATTCTCCACCATTCTTCAGAAATGTGAATCCCAGATATTTACTCCGTGTCGGTCTGACAACTTTCGTTTTGGTTGCATTTACTTTCAGGAATAGTTTCCTTTCCAACCAGTTACTTATGGATTTCATTACCCGGTTGGCTGCCATTTCACTTTTTGTAAATATCAGCACATCGTCTGCATACCTCGTAAACCGGAGCCCTCTGTATTCCAGTTCTTTGTCCAACTTATCAAGATACACATTTGAACATACGACGGAAAGCGGACCCCCTTGTGGCACGCCCGTGATTGTCGCTTTCTCCAACCCGTTTTCCATTACTCCTGCTTTCAGATATTTCCGAATCAGATTTAATGTGGTACTGTCATTTACCTGTTCCCTTAGTATCTGAATTAGTTTGTCATGATTTACCTTATCGAAAAACTGTTCTATATCTATATCTACTACCCATTCATACCCTTCATTCAAGTATTCCAGTGCCTGTCTGATGGCATCATGGCAACTTCTTCCCGGTCTGAACCCGTAGCTGTAGTCACTGAATAGGCTCTGTTCAGGTTTTCTTTTGTTAAAATCACTTCAATTAATTCCATCGTTGTTACTCCTCTGACCTATCTCAAGATTCATACATATCGCCCCTCTAGGTATAGACAGTATTCCTCGGTTACGTTCCTACTTTTCCTGTCCACCCGATTTCCGGCTCATGTATTATTTTAAACATAGCGATTCGTACTATAAATCGTTTCCGTCCTTCGGCTATATTCCCACTGGGGCTTCGCCTACTATGACATCATCTGACTCCCTCTCCAAACCTTTTTCGACCATACCTCCCGGTATGTGAGTAGGGTCTCCCGAGGTAAGACACTAATCTTTCGTTCCACAACCTCTTGATTTACAACTTCGGTTTACGTTTACCATTCGGGCTTCGGTTTGATATGCAACCTTACCCACCTAATCGCCTGATCAAGTTTCTGTTCGTAGGCTCAAGAACTTTGCTACACCACTTCCTTCACCCATGCCATTACTGGCACCGGCTTGTGGTTCGCTACACTTGGCGGTAAATACCCGTGACTGGACTTGCACCAGTAAGATTAGTGCCATGCTCGGCACACACACTAAAAAGGGAAGCATTGCGCTTCCCTTTTTGAGTGCTAAATATAGATTTTTACAAACAATATCTTTAAATCGATAATTGTAATCTATTATTTATTGTTGATTGCTGCCTGTGCTGCTGCAAGTCTTGCGATCGGCACACGGAACGGTGAGCAGGATACGTAGTCTAAACCAATCTTGTGGCAGAATTCTACGGAGCTTGGATCTCCACCATGCTCTCCACAGATACCTACATGTAAGTCTGGACGTGTGGATTTTCCTAATTTGATTGCTGTTTCCATAAGCTTACCAACGCCTGTCTGATCCAGTTTTGCGAACGGATCGTTTTCGAAGATCTTAGCGTCATAGTATGCGTCAAGGAATTTACCAGCATCGTCACGGGAGAATCCGAATGTCATCTGTGTAAGGTCGTTTGTACCAAAGCAGAAGAATTCAGCATCTTTTGCGATGTCGTCTGCTGTAAGAGCTGCTCTCGGGATTTCGATCATTGTACCAACTTCGTACTTCAGTTCTACACCTGCTGCAGCGATTTCAGCATCTGCTGTTTCAGTAACAAATTTCTTTACATATTTTAATTCTTTTTCTTCTCCAACGAGCGGAATCATGATTTCCGGGCATACGTTCCAATCCGGATGATTCTTCTTCACGTTGATTGCAGCGCGGATAACCGCTCTTGTCTGCATTTTTGCGATTTCCGGATATGTGACAGCCAGACGGCATCCACGATGTCCCATCATCGGGTTGAATTCGTGTAAGGATGCGATGATTGTCTTGATCTGTTCTACAGTCTTGCCCTGAGCATCAGCAAGTTTCTTGATGTCTTCTTCGTCTGTCGGAACGAATTCATGAAGCGGCGGATCCAGGAAACGGATTGTAACCGGGCATCCTTCAAGAGCTTCGTAAAGTTTTTCGAAGTCTCCCTGCTGTTCCGGAAGGATTTTTTCCAGAGCTGCTTCTCTTTCTTCTACTGTTTCGGAGCAGATCATTTCACGGAATGCATCGATTCTGTTGCCTTCGAAGAACATATGCTCTGTACGGCAAAGTCCGATACCTTCAGCGCCGAGTTCACGTGCTTTCTTAGCGTCAGCCGGTGTATCAGCGTTTGTTCTTACTCCTAATTTACGATATTTATCTGCCCATTCCATGATTCTTCCGAATTCTCCAGCGATCTGAGCATCTACTGTCGGGATTGCTCCGTCATAGATGTTACCTGTAGAACCGTCGATGGAGATGATATCTCCTTCATGGTATTCTTTTCCGGCAAGTGTGAATTTCTTGTTTTCTTCGTCCATAGCGATATCGCCGCATCCGGATACACAGCATGTACCCATACCACGTGCAACAACGGCAGCGTGAGATGTCATACCACCACGAACTGTCAGGATACCCTGAGAAGCTTTCATACCTTCGATGTCTTCCGGAGATGTTTCAAGACGTACAAGAACGACTTTTTCTCCTCTTGCAGCCCATTCTTTTGCATCTTCTGCTGTGAAGACGATCTTACCGCAAGCAGCTCCCGGAGATGCTCCAAGTGCTTTTGCCGCCGGTGTAGCAGCTTTTAATGCAGCTGCGTCAAACTGCGGATGAAGCAGTGTGTCAAGGTTACGAGGATCGATCATAGCCACAGCTTCTTCTTCTGTTCTCATTCCTTCATCAACCAGGTCACATGCGATCTTAAGAGCAGCCTGAGCTGTTCTCTTACCGTTACGTGTCTGAAGCATGTAGAGTTTACCGTTTTCTACAGTAAATTCCATATCCTGCATATCTCTGTAGTGTGTTTCCAGAGTCTTGCACACTTCTTTGAACTGTGCGAATGCTTCCGGGAACTTCTGTTCCATTTCGGAAATGTGCATCGGAGTACGAACACCAGCAACAACGTCTTCGCCCTGTGCATTTGTAAGGAATTCTCCGAAGAGTCCGTTTTCTCCTGTAGCTGGGTCACGTGTGAATGCAACACCTGTACCACAGTCATCTCCCATGTTACCAAATGCCATCATCTGTACGTTGACAGCTGTTCCCCATGAATACGGGATATCGTTGTCACGGCGATATACGTTCGCACGCGGGTTGTCCCAAGAACGGAATACGGCTTTTACAGCTCCCATTAACTGTTCCTTCGGATCTGTCGGGAAATCTGCGCCGATTTTTTCTTTATATTCAGCTTTGAACTGTTCAGCAAGTTCGTGTAAATCTTCTGCTGTAAGTTCTACGTCCTGTGTAACTCCTCTGTCTGCTTTCATCTTGTCGATGAGTTCTTCGAAGTATTTCTTACCTACTTCCATTACTACGTCAGAGTACATCTGGATAAATCTTCTGTAGCAATCCCATGCCCATCTCGGGTTTCCGGATTTTTCTGCCAGAACGTTAACTACGTCTTCATTTAAACCAAGGTTCAGGATTGTGTCCATCATACCCGGCATGGAAGCTCTTGCTCCGGAACGAACAGATACAAGAAGCGGATTTTCTTTATCTCCGAATTTCTTTCCTGTGATGCCTTCCAGTTTTTCGATTGCTTCCATAATCTGGCTCATGATTTCTTCATTGATCTGTCTGCCATCTTCATAGTACTGTGTACAAGCTTCTGTTGTCACTGTGAAGCCCTGCGGTACCGGAAGTCCAAGACTTGTCATTTCTGCAAGGTTGGCACCTTTACCACCAAGAAGGTTTCTCATTGTAGCGTTACCTTCTGTAAACATATACACCCATTTTGTAGCCATGTTTATATGTCCTCCTAATATTATTTTGTAATATACGACGCGAAAAAGCACGACTTTCGTTCTTATCTGAAATCAAGCCGTATCATCCTGCGCCACTATTACTGTTTTGCGGTTTCCCACTGCTAATATTGTAAATGGTTTAACATAGTTCGTCAAGAAATTTATCGGATTTTCTACCCGATGTGCTCGATAAATGCCTTATATCCTTTTACAGCCTCGTAGATATCGGCTTTGCTTGCGATTTCGTACTGTGCGTGCATGCAAAGTACGGCCACACCGCTGTCAATGACTTCCATTCCATACTGTGCCATGATGTAAGCGATCGTTCCGCCTCCGCCTACGTCTACTTTACCCAGTTCTGCGTACTGATATCCGACTTCCGCTTCGTCCATGACTTTGCGGATCTGTGCGATATATTCTGCGTTGGCATCGTTAGATCCATTCTTTCCGCGGCTTCCTGTGAATTTGTTGAACACAAGTCCTCTTCCGAAGAATGCAGAACTGCGTTTTTCAAATGCAGATGCGAACATCGGATCGTAAGCAGCACTTACATCTGAAGAGAGCATTTTGGAATTCTGGAGAGCTCTTCTTACTTTCAGCTCAGATTCCCCTGATGTCATTGCCACAAGCTCTGCCACTGTGTTTTCAAAGAATCTGGAATGCATACCGGTAGCCCCCACACTTCCGATCTCTTCTTTGTCAACGAGGATGCAGCAGGCTGTCCGGCTGATCTGCGGATTGTCAAGCATCGCAAAAAGGGATGTAAATGCGCAGATTCTGTCATCCTGTCCGTAAGCCAGAACCATACTCCTGTCGATACCACAGTCTCTTGCTTTTCCTGCCGGCACGATTTCAAGCTCTGCGGATGTAAAATCTTCTTCCGTGATATCGTATGTCTCTTTGAGGATTTTGAGTACGTTTGCTTTTACAGCCTCTTTGTCTTCTTTTTCAAGACCTTCTGCCTCAGTGAGCGGATGGGATCCGATCAAAAGATCCAGGTTTTCCCCTTCCACAACAGCGCTTGCCTTCTGTTCCATCTGCTGTGCTGACAGATGTACGAGCAGGTCTGTGATGACAAATACCGGATCATTTTCATTTTCTCCGATATTCACGCAGACTTTTGTGCCATCCTTTTTGACGATGACTCCATGAAGGGCAAGTGGGGATGCAAGCCACTGATACTTCTTGATTCCTCCATAATAATGTGTATCAAGATATGCCATATCGTCCGATTCATAAACTGGATTCTGCTTTACATCGATACGCGGGGAATCAATGTGAGCGCCCAGGATGTTCATTCCGTTTTCCAGCGGTTCGCTTCCGATCTGGAAGAGAAGGATCATCTTACCCATGAAAGAGGTATAAACCTTGTCGCCGGCCTTTAAAGCCTGTCCTTCTTTTTTATATGTTTCAAGCGGGCGGTATCCTGCTTCCTCCGCCATGCGGGTTGCAAGCTCTACACACTCCCGTTCCGTCTTACCTCCGTCCAGGCATTTTTTGTATCTTGCACTGATTTCTTCTGCTTTTTTCAAGTCTGCCTGGGTGTATGTTTTCCATACATTTCTTCTGTCCATTTTTATCTCCTCCTTTTCAATGACAGTATTCCCTCTAAGTATACTCTATTTTTCATTTTTTTTACAGCAGTTTAGCATGTTTTTTCTATCTTTTCCATCTTACTTAAAATTTCTTTCCGCCGCTCGTCAAACAGCAGTCCCTTATTGTATTTATAATAATACGGGCAGTCATTCTCTCTTAAGTAGCGAATACTGTCCCCGTTTGTGTTCAGCTCCGTCACAAAAGCGGCCATTTCCTGGCTTTCTCCAAATACCTGTTCCAAAAAGCAGAAAACATTTTCCAGCGCCTCCTCTGTCTGATGTGCAGTCTCTTCTCTCTTTTCGACCTGCTCTTCGAACCGTTCCTTTATAAAGGCAAATTCCTCTTCAAAACAGCGGTCATCGGCCACATTCTGAAGTTTCCATTTCTGTCGGTATGTCTCCAGGATTTCCAGCGCACTCTCTTCCAGATATTCCTGGTTCCTTGTCAGATGCTGCGCCCGTTTCTTTTCCCTGATCTGGCGTCCAAAAGTCTCAATAGTCTCATCCAGATTCCGGTTTTCCTTGTATACTTTCAGCTTTTCGAAAATCAGTTCAGTTAACCGATCTTGTGTCGTGTAGTTCCGAAAATATTCTGAAAGCTTCCCGTTCAACATCCCAACGATGCTGAATCTCTCATCAAAGGCAGCATACTGAAGCTTTTCAAAGACATCCTCGCTGTAAACTCCCGCCACAATTTTCTCAAGTCCATAGTCTTTTTTGTATTTCTCATAAAGTTCCAGGTAATTGGCAAATTCTTTTGCCACCTCCCAGTTCTGCAGATATTGATGAACGACGTCCCGATCTGCCCTCTTCCCGAGACGCTCATATGCTTTCAAAAGTTCGGACAGGTCTTCCCAGCCTCGGGCAGTCACAAACTGCATCCCGTCCACCGTATTTTCAATGCGATAAAAGTGGCCTTTTCGTATCTCCAGATACGCCAGGATGACGGGCGCGATCTGAGCCTGGTAAGCATACTCTCTCCACACGTCATAATTTTCCTCGATATCCATACGTTTCAGACGGTCCAGCGTCACAATGTCGAACTCCCGGACCGACTTGTTATATTCCGGAGGGTTGCCGGCGGCAACAATGATCCACCCATCCGGTATCTTGTGATTTCCGAACATCTTACACTGGAGAAACTGAAGCATCGTAGGTGCCAGTGTCTCCGACACGCAGTTGATCTCATCGAGGAACAAGATTCCTTCTTCTAGTCCGGTCTCTTCCATTTTTTCGTACACCGACGCGATTATTTCACTCATCGTATATTCTGTCACAGAATACATCCTGCCTCCGTACTCCTTTTCCCGAATAAAGGGAAGTCCTACTGCACTCTGTCTTGTGTGGTGGGTAATGGTGTAGGAGACGAGTCCAATCCCACATTCCCTGGCAATCTGCTCCATGATCTGTGTCTTTCCGATACCTGGAGGCCCCATCAGAAGAATCGGTCTCTGTCTTACCGAAGGGATGAGATAGTGCCCTGTCTCATCCTTTTGCAGATAAGCTTCGATAGAGTCTTTGATTTCCTGTTTCGCTCTTTTAATATTCATCCTGTTCGTTCCTTTCCTCGTCCATAAATATGCTTTCTTCCAACACAAGCTTTACCGCCCATGCAGGCACGTGAATATCTTTTCCCTCTTCCTCCAAAAACACAAAAGCGGTATCAAAAGACGGCCTCCTGGAAGGATAAATTCCCTGTCCGTCCGTAAAATAGATGACACCCCTGAGATTTCGAAAAATATGCTGTTCTTTCATCTCTTCAATATGAACAAACGCCGGTCGGAAATCCGTCCCACCGCCTCCCCGAAGTTCCAGATTGTCCATATAGTTTTTTAAGTCTTCTTCTTTTTCAATCTTCACATCCTCCTGTACTCTCTCGTCACACTGCAGGATATGGATATGGACTTTTCGAAAAAAACTGTTGTTCTGGCTTAGCACATCGTACGTCTCTTCCAGAAATTTCTTTACAAGTTCTCCGGAACACGACATCGATGTATCAATGACAATGACAAACTCTTCGATCTTTTTGACTTCCTTTGTCTCCTGAGGTTCAATCAGCGGCATATTGCCGTAAAGTGAAAGTCCGTAGCTGTAAAATCCATAGTCAAACGCATCCTGGTCGATTCCGATCTCTTCTTTCCACACCGAAAATTTGCGGAGGAAGTCCCGATAATCGTACCGTTTTCTGTTTTCGATGCGGAGCTGTTCGAGAAGGCTTCCCGCTCCTTTTGCCTGATCGTTGGCAAAGGTATCCAGGTTCAGTTCCATCTGCTGGCTTTTTTCTTTCCAGCTGTTCTCCGTCTCATTCGGCGTCTTTTTCTGCTCATCCGGGGAAGGCCAAAACAGATGCGAGTCTGCTGCAAATTCTTCAAACACCCGCACTCGCTCCGTCTCCGTCATTCCCCATGCCGTGATAACAGCATAGATCTTCTGGGCCGTCATGACTTTTGTCTCCTGTCTGATCCTTCGGTAAATTTCCTTTCTAAGATAAGACATAGGCATCCTAACACACGGATAAGAAAGACTGTCAATGATAGACTCCACCGCAATATTGCAGGATAGATCCCAAAATTCCCGTTCCCGTCTTCCTCTCACAAACAGGTGGCCGAAGAGACAGTGAAGTACCATGTGGAGATATGCCCTGCATACGATCCGCCGATCTTCCCGGTATGCACCTCCAAGCCAAGCCGGATGAAACCAGATCATCTCCCCGTCTGTCCCGATATTTTGGATCTCCGGATCCATACTGAAACGAAGGCTGCTGAACGCCACATCCATGAACCGCATCTTGAGATACAGCTCATTTCTAGCAACATACAGGATCTCTTTTCCGATCGCCTCGACCTGAACCGAAAATTCTCCCTGCTGTGTTTCGTTTGTCTCCATCCTGATCCTCCTCTACAAATCAAACGATTTCTTTTTCGTACCGTGAGCAATCTTTCTCTTTGCCTCCATCAAGATCGCCGTAAATTCCGTATGTCCTGCCTTTGCCGTCTCATCCAGCATCTCTTTCATCTCCATCTCCTGAAAGACTCTTTCCTGCAAAAGAATGCGGAGAACGTCTTCATCTTCGTCACTTAAAATGATCTTCATGGCTGTCCTGCATTCTTCTCTGATAAAAGCAGCGTAATCTTCCTTTGCACGTTGGCCAAGCCTGTATGGTTCCGTCACTCTTGCAACCGCAATCTTTACAGCCGTCTCCTTTGTCTCCTGGATTTTTGCCTTCTCAAACAGCGCGTCATATTCCTCATAACGGATTTCTCTGTTGTAGATACACTGCCGGTAATCTCCTCCGGAACCATGGTACTGCGTAGATACGATCCTTGCAGGTGTATTTTCCACTGCTTCCTCATAGTGTTCCGGAAAGATGAGATGAGCCGTCTGTGTCTTGCCGTCCGGACTTTCGTACCGGATTCTGACGTCCAGCAAAAAGCGCTGTTCTTCCAGAATTTGTTTCAGACATGTCTTCTGGGAGTTCCTGCACGAAATCCGTATTCGCTCCAGCTGGCATCCGGTAAACGCACCGCCGCCGATATCCACCAGAGAATCTGTAAACTCCAGTTCTTTCAGCCGAAAACAGCGGTAGAACGCATAATTTCCGATCCTTTCAGTCCAATCCGGGAGCGCCACACTTGTGACCCGTCCGCCGCAAAGGCGTTCTTCTTTCTCTGTCCGGAAACAGGCGTCATCCCGGAAGACCGAAAGTCCCTTCTCTTCTTCCGTCTGTGCAAAAGCGTACGCGGCGATAGCCGTAACCGGGAGACCTTCTATCCTATCCGGAAGGCGAACTTCCGGATCCTGTCCGTAACATCCGCACACTGTTATCTGTTGTCCGTCTCTTTTATAATGAATTTCCGGGTACATTTTTCTCTCCTAAAACCAAAGGAGGCCGAAAGCGTTGTCACTTCCGGCCTGCTTTTTAATATTCAAATTTCTTTTCGAAATATGCTTTCAAATCTTCAATCTTGACTCTTTCTTGTTTCATTGTGTCACGGTCACGCACCGTCACTGCTCCGTCTTCTTCGGATTCAAAATCGTATGTCACACAGTACGGTGTACCGATCTCATCCTGTCTCCGGTAACGTTTTCCAATATTTCCGCGGTCATCGAATTCGCAGTTATAATATTTGCTGAGTTCTTCACAAATTTTCTCTGCGCCTTCATTGAGCTTCTTGGACAACGGAAGTACACCGATCTTTACAGGTGCAAGTGCTGGATGGAAATGAAGGACTGTTCTCACATCTCCGCCTTCCAGCTCTTCTTCATCGTATGCCGCACATAAAAATGCGAGAACGACACGATCCGCTCCAAGTGACGGCTCGATGACATACGGCAGATATTTTTCCTTCTTTTCATCATCAAAATATGTCATATCCTGTTTGGATACATTCTGATGCTGTGTAAGGTCAAAATCTGTACGGTCAGCAATTCCCCAAAGTTCGCCCCATCCGAACGGGAAGAGGAACTCAAGGTCTGTAGTTGCACGGCTGTAATGGGAAAGTTCTTCTTTCTCATGGTCACGTGCGCGAAGCTCGTCGTCTTTCATTCCAAGCCCTTTGAGCCATCCGATACAATAATCTTTCCAGTACTGGAACCACTCAAGGTCTGTTCCCGGTTCACAGAAGAATTCCAGCTCCATCTGCTCAAATTCACGTGTACGGAATGTAAAGTTTCCCGGAGTGATCTCATTTCGGAAAGATTTTCCGATCTGAGCAATACCAAACGGTATTTTCTTTCTGGATGTCCTCTGTACATTCTTAAAGTTTACAAAAATCCCCTGTGCTGTTTCCGGGCGAAGATATACCACGTTCTTTGCATCTTCTGTCACACCTTGGAAAGTCTTGAACATCAGGTTAAATTCACGGATTTCTGTAAAATTGTGCTTGCCGCAGCTTGGACACGGGATTTCATGCTCATTGATAAAATCCATCATCTTCTGATGGGACCATGCATCCACACTCTCCGTAAGTTCAATATTGTGTTCTTTTGCGAAATCCTCGATCATCTTATCTGCACGGAACCGTTCTTTACATTCCTTACAGTCCATAAGCGGATCGCTGAAGTTTCCAAGATGGCCGGATGCAACCCATGTCTGCGGATTCATCAGGATCGCACAGTCTACACCTACGTTGTACTTGTTTTCCTGGACGAACTTCTTCCACCATGCCTTCTTTACATTGTTTTTCAGTTCCACTCCAAGATTTCCATAGTCCCATGTATTTGCAAGACCGCCGTAAATTTCAGACCCAGGATATACAAATCCTCTTGACTTTGCAAGAGCCACGATTTTTTCCATTGTTTTTTCTGCCATCGTCCTCTACCTCACATTCTTTCCTAAATTGTTTTCATTATAAGGGAAAACCTGCTGTTTTGCAAGCTTTTACACGGTATAAAGGATGCAAAGTCACTTTAAACCAGCTTCAGCATATCCATTGATTTGAAGTGGTGGCCCACATACACATCCATATAGCGGCGGGATACCTGGCTTAGCTGGGAGAGCACTTCGCCGCTCACGGTAAACGTGTACAGTTTTTCAACCGGAGTTGCCACAATAAACTGCAGGGCATATACTGTCGACTTCTGGATGGGTATAGCATCCTCCGCCTTTCCCTGACATCCTCCGCACAGAAGTCCTCCGTTTCTTGCGCTGAACCAGAAAATATCCTCTGTTTTTCCACATCCGCTGCACTCAAACACTCTCGGTGCTTCTCCTCCGAGACTGATGATCTTCAGCTCGAATATGTAGCGGATGAGCTGCAGCGGAATACTCCGTTTCACAACGATTCGCATCGTCTGGTATAAGAGTTTTAGAATCTCTGTCTCATCGTTATTTTCCCTTGTGCAGTAATCCGCAAACTCCAGAAAATAAAATCCATAATATGCCGCCTCAATATCCGTGAGGAGCTCTCCAAAATAATTCTGGATATCTGTCTGCTTCAGTGTGTAGGAGGATCTCCCCTCATACAAGGAAAATGTACCGAACACAAAAGGATTGGTTGTTCCCATCAACATACTGCCCGGTTTTCTTGCTCCCCTGGCAAATGCAGAAATCTTTCCCCGTTCCCTGGACAGAATCACAATCCTTTTATCGTATTCCCCGATCGGTATGGCTGACAGGATCATCCCTGTCACGGTAATCGTCTGATTCACCTTTTTCATCCTTCCTGCTGCGATACCGACTGTCTTCCAGGATCTCTCCTTTCATCCGTCTATAAGTCAGATAATCTTCCACCTTCCCGGTTTCTTCGAACCGTGCCCAGTATGTTTCTTTCATCGTATCACCTCTTCATCCGTATATGGATGTAGGGTTTCCGATTCTCTCTGTCCTTATTCTTCTTCCCGGTATCCAAAATTTCTCATCAAAAACTCGCTGTCACGCCAGTCTTTTTTTACTTTGACCCATAACTTTAAGTTTGCTTTGCAGTCCAAAAGTCTCTCGATCTCATACCGTGCAGTACTGCCGATTTTTTTCAGCATGCTGCCCTGTTTCCCGATGATGATCCCTTTGTGGGAATCCCTCTCACAGATGATCGTCGCATCGATGTCCGCGATCGTTCCTTTTGGGCTTTGTCTGAATTTCATCCGGTCAATCACAACTGCAATCCCATGTGGAATCTCTTCATTCAGACTGTGAAGTGCTTTCTCACGGATCAGCTCCGCCACAATCTGCCGTTCCGGCTGATCTGTGACCGTATCCTCATCGTAAAACTGTGGTCCGTACGGAAGGTACTGCATGATGACTTTTACCAGTTCATCCGTATTTTCTCCGCTCCTTGCACACACCGGGACAATCTCTGCAAAGTCGTATACATCCTTGTACGCGGCAATACACGGAAGCAGATCCTCTCTTTTGACTTTATCCACCTTATTGATGACAAGTACAACCGGGGTGTGGACTTTTTTCAGCTGTTTGGCGATGTGCTGTTCTCCCGCCCCGATAAAGGTCGTAGGCTCCACAAGCCAGAGCACGACGTCTACCTCATTGAGGGTCCTTTCCGCAATATTGACCATGTATTCCCCCAGTTTATTTTTTGCCTTGTGGATACCCGGTGTATCCACAAAAACAATCTGCCCCTCATCCGTCGTAAGAACGGTCTGTATGCGGTTCCTCGTCGTCTGAGGCTTGTTGGATGTGATGGCGATCTTCTGTCCGATCAGCCGGTTCATCAGCGTGGATTTTCCGACATTCGGCCTTCCGATCAATGTTACAAAACCTGATTTATATTGTCTTTCGTCCGTCAACGTCTCTTCTCCTTTATTGTTAGAACAATGCTTTCACTTCTTTAAATACAGCCTGTTCTTTTTCTACTTTCTCTTCGTTTCCAATGACGCAGATCTGCTCTGCATCGATCACTTTCTCCACAATATCTGCCAGCGCACGGATATCTTCCTGTGTTGCATGCAGCACCTGAAGACGTTCTTCTTTGATCGTCTGGGCAGATACTCTGTTCATATACAGATTCATGGAACGGTCTCCTTTTATGGCTAGTGTCATCGGCTGGTCCATATTGCTGATGGTTCCTATGATGAATTTTGTCATATCTCGGTCGCTTACTGAGAAATTCCGAAGGTATTCCGTCACTCCTCTATAGATATCCAGCGTATTTTTCAGATGAGGATCCCGGTAGGACACAAAGTATCCTTCTCCCAGCCGGTTGAAACTGCTCATACAGCCGTACGCGCCGCCTTTAACACGGATATTCTGCCAGAGATATTCATACCCCATGATCACTTTCAGAATCTGGAGCGCCCCCGTATACTGCTGTCCTGCTTCGATAAAATTGCCCGCCATTGCAGCATACTGTACTTTGGAAGATGTCATAAACCCTTCGTTTTTCTTCTCACAAACAAGGGTAAATCCACCCTTTTCCACCTCATCCGTGCAGAGTGCACCCGCAAACTCCTCCATCTCGCGAAGTACCGGATCAAGGCTTTCCCTGGAAGCTGTGTAGCTTACCATCATATTTTCCCTGCGGAATATCTTTTTTACAAGATGCGTCAGACAGGCTGTCAGTTTTTCTTTTTCTTCCTCAAAATGATCCGCGATCCTGCTCACAGTCTCGTAGTACTCGATTCCGTTTGTCATATCTTTGAACCTTGCAAGCGGCGAATTATAGGACATTGCCCGAAGCGCTGCGCTTGTGTGTCCGGCGGAGAGGAATTTCATCTGCAGTCTGGACTTCAGCATATCCACGATCTCTTTCAAACGTTTTTCATCTGTCAGAACAGAATGCATCAAAATTTCTTTCATCATGGAGCAGGCAAACGGAAGCCCTTCGTACAGTGATTTTGCCTTTATCTCAAATGTCGGCCGGTATTCTTTTTCTTTTACTTTCGTCACATCCGCATACATCTCAAGAGAAGTCTCAATTCCGCCGGTGCGCATATTGATCTCGTTGAAAAGTTCTCCGTACTCATAGTGTTCCGTATCAATGATACCGAGCACCGCCTGAAGAAGCCCTACATAAGGGATTTCTTCCTGCGTCAACGTTCTGAGATCAAAGAGAATATCCAGATATCCGATACCGTTTGTCTCGATTTCATGGTAAATAAACGGCACATCCCCTGCTTTAAGTTCTTCGTTGAAGATCGGAGCGATTTCCTCTGAAATATCGCTTACTTCCAACACTGGAATCTTCTCCAGAATTTCGGCAGGAGTAGGTTCTTCCTGATATTCCCTGAGCTCTTTTGTATCTCTCACAAGTTTTGCGAGCTCCTCTTCAGACAAGCTTTCCTTGTATGCTTTCAATTTTTCAGCCAGTTCCTTGTCATGTTTTGCAGTCAGCCCTTTTTTCGGACTGATCGTGACGATGGATGCGTGCGGATTGTCGAGCAGATACTCCCGAATGAGTGTTTCGTAATAACCGGTAGATATCTGTTTTTTCAAAAATGCAAAGGTATCCAACGCTTCGATGTGGATAAATGGCTTGCTGTCATCGTAAAGCCAGCTGTCGAAAATCTGAAGGCCGTACATCAACCCTTTCGGATAGTTCCCAAAATCCGCTTCATGGTAACGGAATTCATGGTAATTAATCCCTGCTGTCAGGGCCTTCTCATCCATGCCTTCCTCTGCAATCTTCCGAAGCGTATCTTCAATGACACGGACAAACTCTTCTTTCTGCGACAGCTCTGCATTCTTTGCGATCACGGAAAAAATCGGCTGATATATGCCGTTATCGTAGGAGCCTGTCACATCGTAGCCGATGCCTGCATCCAAAAGCGCCTTTTTAAGAGGTGCTCCCGGGGCGGATAAAAGTGCATAATCAAGTACGGAAAACGCCATATACAACTCTCTGTCAAGGCTTATTCCCACCACTTTATTGTAAGACAGATACGTATTATTTTCCTCAGACTCTGTATTGGAAATCGAGTATTCACGGTCCCATTCTACTGTTTTTTCAAATGGCTTCTGCATCCTGATAGCCGAGTCGATCTCTTCTTTTTCAAACTTGCTCAGATACATCTCATCCAGCCATGCAAGCTTCTCTTCCATATCCATATTTCCGTACAGATAGATATAGCTGTTGGAAGGATGGTAATACTTTTTGTGGAAAGCCAGGAACTGTTCATAGCTGAGGGACGGGATCTCATCCGGGTCTCCTCCGGACTCGTTTGAGTACGCTGTATCCGGGAAAAGTGAATTCAGCACCATACGGTCCAGAACACCTTCCGGAGATGAAAATGCACCTTTCATCTCATTGTACACAACTCCATTGTATTTTAGTTCTGCATCTTCACTCTCCAGCTCATAACTCCATCCTTCCTGGCGGAATGTTTTGTCGTTCTCATAGATATTCGGATAAAAAACGGCATCCATATATACATGCATCAGATTCTGAAAATCTTTGTCATTGCAGCTTGCCACCGGATACACCGTCTTGTCCGGATAGGTCATGGCATTTAAAAATGTATTGAGTGATCCCTTTACCAGCTCAACGAACGGATCCTTAGCCGGAAAATTTCTCGATCCGCACAACACGGAGTGTTCCAGAATATGTGGAAGTCCTGTGCTGTCCTCCGGCGGTGTCCGGAATCCCACTGTAAATACTTTGTTTTCATCATCATTTTCGATAAGTACGAGCCTTGCTCCGCTCTTTTTGTGACGCAAAAGCGTTCCGTCCGACTGAATGCCTTCCAGTCGTTTCTGTTCCAGCACTTCATATGCTTCTAATCTTTTTCCGTCCATACGCTCACTCCTTCTGTCGTTCCTGCGCTATACCGCTTTTTTCTTTTCTTTATCATCTAGTATGCCGCTTTTTTGGTCTTCTCTATGCACGGAACTTTCCGCTTCACTTTTCTCGATCATATTGCGTATATCCTGCATTTCCTGATCCAGACGTGAGATGACATTGGCACACCGTTTTAGCTTTGTAATGATCTGTTCTTCATTTTCGATCACTTTTTTATACCGCAGCTTGTGATCCACACTTGCCCAGAAATCCATGGCTATCGTGCGGAACTGCACCTCCACTTTCATATATTTCTTGCCGTCTGCCAGAAAGATCGGCACTTCCAGTATCAAGTGGAGGCTTCGGTATCCGTTATCCTTCGGATGCTTGATATAGTCTTTTGTCCGCAAAAGGCGGATATCATCCTGCTTTGTCAAAAGCTCTGCCAGCTTATAGATATCTTCCTGAAACGCACATACAACCCGGATCCCAGCCACATCAAACAGATTCTCTTCGATGCTGGTCAACGTCAGCTCAAATCCTTTGCGCTGCATCTTTTCCAGGATACTCTCCGGAGATTTCAGCCTTGTCTCGATAGATTCAAAAGGATTGCGGTCATAGTTCAGGGAGAACTCCGCATTCAATACGTTGAGCTTTGTCTCCACTTCCATGATCGCACATTTATATTTGTTCATCAATGCTGTAAATTCCGCGCTGTTTTCCAATCCACGGCCAAGTTCCAGAGCCAGATCAGAAGTTTTCAAGTTCTCATTCATTGACTTACACCTCTTTTTCCTCAAAACCTTTGTTGGCTTTTTCTAAACACGGGAATGCTGATTCCCCTCTGTATAGTATAACAGAGCCCCCCTGGAATCTCCAATGAAAAATCTATAAACAATTCGCACCATCATTCTGATTTTGTGCTATGATGATAGCAGAGGAATTCATCCGTACACATTGCTTGCAGGATGTTTTGTCATAAGATTTTTTACACTCAGGAGGAAGGTTATGAATAGAAAAAATTTTTCTGTCTTGACACACGCTGCTGCACTTGGCCTTGCCTATCTCTTTTCCATTACACCGCGGCTCATCGGGCGGGCAAAGAGAATGCCGGGACTTTATTTTGCGCACCGGGGGCTCCACAATATTGAGAATGGGATCCCTGAGAATACGCTGGCAGCATTCCAGGCTGCGGCGGACCATGGTTATGGGATCGAAATGGATGTCCAGCTTACGAAAGATGGTCAGGTTGTCGTAGCCCATGACTTCGACTTAAAGAGGATCTGCGGCATCGAAAAAGATGTGGATGAATGCACATACGAGGAGCTGTGCCGCTTTCCCGTCCTTGGGACCGACCAAAGAATCCCTCTGTTGAAAGATGTTCTGAAAATTGTGGACGGGAAAGTACCGCTGATCGTGGAAATCAAGTATAAAAAGATTGGGAGCGCTGTCTGCAGGAAAACCGCACAGATTCTGGACACGTACCCGGGAACTTACTGTATCGAATCATTCCACCCGCTGGCACTTTTGTGGTACCGGAAATTCCGTCCGGACATCTGTCGTGGACAGCTGGCGATGAATTTTCATAGGGATGACGGGAAATTCCATCCTGTGTACTATTTTCCACGCCATCTGCTCCTGAATTTCCTTACCAAGCCGGATTTCATCGCCTACGACCACCACGCAAAAGCTGCGATTTCCCTGACCTTGTGCCGGGTGCTCTTTGGGATTCCGTGTTTTGCCTGGACTGTAAAATCCGTCCGGGAACTGTACGCCTGCGAGCGAACCTTTGACTATTTTATTTTTGAAGGATTTCTCCCTGAAAGAGACAAGTGACAGATAAAGCAAAAAGGAAGGGCACATCCGCCTGGATGCACCCTTCTTTTTGTTTTATCTGTCATAGATTGTTTTCACTTCCAGGAATTCTTCATAGCCTTCTACGCCGCCTTCCCTTCCGAGACCAGACTGTTTATATCCTCCAAACGGGGATGCCACGTCCCACTGTCCGGCGTTGACATAGACCGTTCCGGTCTTCATCTGTCGGGCTACCTTGTTTGCCTCTTCCTCTGTTCCAAACACCGCTCCTGCAAGCCCGTATATGCTGTCGTTGGCGATTTCCACCGCCTCTTCCACCGTCCGGTACGGCAATACCACAAGTACCGGTCCAAAGATTTCCTCCTGGGCAATCCGCATATCTCGCTTCACGTCGCTGAATACGACCGGTTCCACATAATAACTGCCATTGTCTTCCGGGATTGTTCCGGCAATCATCCGTGCCCCCTCTTCAAGGCCAAGTTCAATATATTTTCTTACCCTGTCAAACTGTTTTCTTGAGGAAAGAGGTCCCTGTGACACCGTCCAGTCGTCAGACGGTCCGTATGTGTAATCCTTCAGCTCGTTCAAAATGATTGCTTCCGCCCTGGAAAGTTCATCTTCCGGCACAAGAAGCCTGGTAAGCGCATTGCACGTCTGCCCTGCATTTGGGACAACGGTGTCGAGAACCGTCCGAATACCGCCCTCCCAGTCTCCGCCTTTCAGAAGGATGGCTGCAGATTTTCCTCCCAGTTCCAGCGCCAGCTTTTTGATGTTCACGAGAGCCTTTCTCGCCACTTCTCTTCCGGCATCTGTGGATCCGGTAAAGGAGATCATATCCACATCTTTATGGGAAGCCAGCGCATTCCCGACTTCTCCTCCGCGCCCGGTCACAAGATTGAACACCCCATGCGGATATCCCGCTTTCTCAATCTCTTCCGTCAGAATGTAAGCCGTAAGAGGAGTGAACTGGCTTGGTTTCAGCACAACGCAGTTTCCTGCCAGAAGTGCCGGCACCACTTTCTTTTCAATCTGTTCCAGAGGGAAATTCCACGGTGTAAGTCCTCCCACTACCCCTACTGGTTCTCTTCTCACAACGGATGTCTGCCTTCTCTGCTCATATGTAAATTCTGAGGCCACTTTCACATAATGGGACGCCTCCAAAAGGAAAGGATCTGTGTGTACTTCCGCCGAAACTTTGTACGGAGAGCCCAGCTCTTTTGTGATGGTTTCGATCAGTTCCTGCCTGCGGCTTTTCAGCCCTTCCACAACCTTTCCCATCAGATCCAGCCTTGTCTCAAGAGGCGTATACTGCCATGTTTCAAACGCCTTGCGGGCTGCCTCTACCGCCCGATCCACATCTTTTTCGTTTCCTCTTGGCACTTTCGCGATGATCTCATGGGTAGCCGGATTTTCAATCTCAATATACGCGTCGCTTTGGGAGTCTACCCATTCCCCGTCAATAAATAATTTGCGGATTTCCATATCTGTTTTCTCCTTTCCTGCATTTATCTGAGTTTTTCAAACTGCATTGCTCTTTCCACATAGGACTTCTCTTCCCCGGTAAGTTCCATCCTTGGCCTTCTCACAAAACCACCGTTCAGTCCCTTTTTACCAAGCCCATATTTCAAAGCCTGTACCGGTTTCGGGAAAGACTCAAGGACGTTGAGAGCAGGGAGGATCTCCTTGTAAATCTGCATCCCTTTTTCCAGGTCTTTTTCCAGGCATACCGACCGATACAGTTCCACACATTGCCTTGGCGCAACGTTTGCCAGCATGGAGATCCATCCGCATGCGCCGTCCGCAAAGCTTTCATACGCCAGATTGTCGCATCCGCAGAAGACGGACACTTCTTTCGGCGCATCCAGGAGTACTTCCGTCAGTTTCTGCATCGTCCCGCTGGATTCTTTTACGATGGCTGTGTAAGGAAGGGCCAGAATTTTTCTGAACGCTTCCTGCCCGATCTCGATCCCGGCAGATCCCGGATTATTGTATGCCACGATCGGGAACTCGGTCTGTTCTTCTATATAACGGTAATGTTCCACAATCTCATCCTGGGCAGGGTGGCAGTAGAAAGAAGGGAGCACCATGGCCGCGTGGGCTCCGCATGCCTTGATATTTTTTACAAGTTTTACAACATCCTCCGGCCTTTCTCTGGATGCTCCCACGATCACACTTGTGCGATCCTTGATATAAGGAACAATCTCTTTTACATACTCCATGTGTTCTTCATCCGAAATGCTCTGATACTCTCCGGTGGCTCCGAGAATACAGACGCCCTGGACTCCGTTTTCGATCAGCCAATCCAGATTTTTTTTGGCTGACTCATAATCAAAGGTACCGTCTTTCTGGAATGGTGTGACGGCAACTGCGTATACTCCGCAAAATAATGGATTCATATCTTACCTCCTGATATACGAAATGGACTGTTTTTTATCTTTCTTCTTTTGAAAAAAATCTGTCGTAGCGAAGCGGGGACAGATCCATAAACGGCGCTTCTCCCGCAATCATATCTGCCATGACTTTTCCTGTGATAGGGGCAAGCCCGATCCCATCTCCTTCGTGCCCGGCTGCAATATAGAATCCTTCCACCGGGGTCCCGGACACAATCGGCATGTGATCCGGCGTATACGGCCGCAGTCCGCTGTAGGAACGGATCACTTTGATGTCTGCTATAACCGGAAAGAATCGGATGGCACGTTCCGCCATGGCCTTCATGACTTCAATCTCCGAGGAAATGTCTTCCCCGGCAAAAGCCCTGGAAGAACCAATGAGAAAATTGTGGGATGCCGTCGGCTCAAACACAAACGCAACTCCATGTTTTTCTACCCGTTCAGAGACCGGCCTTCTGTAGCTTCCAGACTGAAATTTCGTGAGCATGTAGCCAAACTCGTGTACCTTTCTCCTGGCCACCTGGAAAGTCTGTTCCGACACAAGAATCTGCCCTTGCCTTGGCCGGATGGGAATCGGAAGTCCTACCATGGCTCCGATGGCCGGAGCCCACACGCCGCAGGCGTCCACAACATTCCTGGCGAGGATCGTACCGTTTTCCGTTTCGATCCGGAACGCATCCTCCTGTTTTTCAATATCCGTTACGCGATTATGAAGAGAGAGGATGGCTCCCTTCTTTTCCGCTCCTAACGCCAGCCCGTAAGCCAGCCCGATTGGATAGACAGAACCGTCGGATATCGTCTCCAACCCTCCATAGATATCTTTTGCCAGCAGGGGTTCATCGTCCTGGATCTCTTTTTGATCCATCATACGCATGGAGATCCCGCACTCCTTCATGTCCTGGCAAAATTTTGAGGCAATCTCAAATTCCTCTTCCGTCTCAGTGAGGAACAGGCTTCCCTTTTGCTTCCACTCCAGATCATAGTCCAGTTCCCTGGAAAGCTCCGGGAACATATCCTGGCTTGCCTTTGCAAATATAGCGTCAAATCCCGGCTGTTTGTCACATACAAGCACATTTCCGTCGCTGCGGCTGCTCGTAGACTGCGCAATATCGCCCGCATCAATCAGAACGACTTGAGCCCCTTTTTTGGCGTTGAAATACGCAACCGAGGAACCGATGGATCCTGCTCCGATTACCGCCACATCAAACGTCTTATACATTGTCCCGCTCATCATCGCTTTCCTCCTTATCTGCCGCCAATTCCCCAAAGCTTACCGGGCGCACCGGCGGTCTGTCCGTACTTCCCAGTATCTCACTCATCGGTTTCCCGGTTTCTTCCGCGATCATCCTGGCAACGATCTTTCCGCATGTTCTCCCCTGGCAAAGTCCCATGCCGGCGCGGACTCTTCGTTTCACTTCCGTGACCGTTGTCGCCTTGTACTCACGGATCGCTTTTCGAATCTCTCCGGCTGTGATCTCCTCGCACCGGCAGACAATCACATCATCATCCAGAATCTCGTCCTTTTCTGCCTTGTGAAATCCTTCTCCCTTCTCCGGAAGCCGCAGCCTTCTCATCGTCCGGACCTGATCGGCATATTCTTTTGGAACAGCCAATGTGATAACCGGCGTGTGATCGTTTCTCTCCGGGTTCATGACTTTTATGACTTCTGCTTTGCAGACAAACTCCCCTGCCCTGCTGAGCGCATCCACCTGGTCGCCTTTTTGTGGAAGCGGCACGTACTCGAACGGAAAACTGACTGCTGCAAGCCCGTTTCCGAGAGACTTGTCCACCACGAAAATCGCAAGACCCGGACACGCCGCTACGCACATCCCGCAGCCCACGCACTTTTCCGTATCGACACGCGGTGTATTTGTAATGGGGTTCCCAATCTGAATGGCATGAAACGGACATGCTCCCTCACAAGGATTGCACGGGATCTGCTGCACACATTCGACAACCGCTACCGGTCCTTTTTCCCAACGCTCTTCTTCCGGCCATCCGTTTGCCTGCCGTATTTCCTCCGCAGATGGATAGCCATCATAGATAATCCCTTTTTCTGTGCCCATATGTCAAACTCCTTTCCCGACAATCCGTTCTTTCGCCGCCATTCTTCTCTCTCCAAACGGTCCCTGGCGAAGAGATTCCAGGCGATCCCGTATTTCCTGTTTTCTCTTTTCTGCCTCTTCATCCGGAAAATGTCCCAGTGCCTGTGCTGCTGCCGCGGCTGCCAGCCTTCCTTCATCCATTGCCGTACTTGCCTCTTCCACTCCGGCCGTATCTCCAGCCACATAAATTCCAGGTACACTGGATTCCATATTCTCATCGTGCAGCGGCATAAATCCACCCAGTTCCGGGACGAACCCATGACGTACGCCCGCCATCTGAGCCAGCTCGGAAAGCGGCCGAAGCCCGACTGCCACGCAAATCACATCCACATCTGTTTCCAGTTCCGTCCCTTCCACAATCTTTCCGCCCTGAAACTGTGCAATGACAGCTTTCTCTACTTTATCCGTCCCTTTGGCCTCTTTGATCGTATATCCAAGATAAAACGGGATTCCGGCCCGACGTATTTTCGCCGCATGCACTCCATAGGCGCCGATCTTCGGCATCCCTTCCACAATTCCCACAACATCCGCTCCGGCCTGCATCAGCTGATAAGCCACGATCACCCCTACATTTCCGGAACCTACCATCAAAATCCTCTTTCCAGGCAGTACTCTCCCCACATTGACCATCGTCTGTGCGGCTCCTGCCCCCATCACTCCAGGCAGCGTCCAACCTGGGAACCGAAGCGGGTTTTCTGCTCCCCCGGTACAGATCAACAGTTTTTCTGCCTCCACAACCTCAGTTACACCGTTGTGCAAAATGGCTGCCCGTTTATCGCTGAAAATCCCGATGCACGGACTGTTGAGCCATACTTCCACATTCAATTCTTCCGTTTTCTGCAAAAGCTGCCTTCCGATATCTATTCCCCGCACCCCGGCGCTGTGAGCTTTTGATCCGAAAAATTTGTGAAGCTGTTTAAACAGCTGCCCGCCTGCCCGCCGGTTTTCATCTACCAGAAGGACGTCGCACCCGCGACTTTCCGCCTCGATGGCTGCCGCAAGCCCTGCCGGTCCTCCTCCTATAATTACCACTTCTCGTTTCATCTTCCGGTTCCTCGCTTTCCGTAACCCTGCTGTGTCTCAATCGTCATCCCCGCCCTTACCGGCGTTATACATGTCCGTACATTCGGATTTCCATCTACCGTCATAACACAGTCTGTGCATTGTCCGATACCGCAGAAAATCCCTCTTGGCTCATGTTTTTTTGCTGTATACCGGTGGATCTGAATCCCATTTGCAAGCAGCGCCGCCGCGATCGTCTCCCCTTCTTTTGCACGAAGCGTCTGCCCGTCCACTGTGATTTCCACAAAATTCTCTTCCTGTATCCCCAGAATGGGATGCTCTCTCACTCTTCTGTCTTCCATGGCGTCTCCTTCTTTCTTCTCCACTTCCGTCTTATGCTAAGCCAGCTGATATCCTTCCTGGAAAATATCGTCCGGGTCAAGCAGGAAAGTATGGATTCCCGTTACCCAGGCTCTCCCGGTCACTTCCGGCACAACTGCCGGGCGTCCTGCCACTTCGGCGTCGTCCAGGTATTTACACAAAAACTGTGCCCCAATGATACTCTGATGGATAAACGACCCGCCTTTTTTTATCTGTCCCTTGGCTGCCAGCACGGCAAGTTTTGCCGATGTGCCTGTGCCGCAAGGGGAACGGTCTACCGCGCCCGGAGGGATAATCACTGCATTTCGAACCGCTCCGTCCGGCTGGCCGGAAGGTTCATAAAACTCAATATGAGTCACATGATTTTCGAAAGCCAGCGTCGGATGTTGTACCGGTATGGTGCGGTTGATCTCTTTTTTCAGGTAATTTCCCGCTTTTACCAGTTCTGATGCATGTTCCGGATCAATAGGGAGCCCCACCTGTTCTGCAGGGATGATCGCGTAAATATTTCCGCCATACGCGATATCCATATGAATTTTCCCATATCTTTCCGTCTCGACAACCGCATCTTGCGCAAGGACAAACGCCGGCGCATTGACGAATGTGACATTCACGGCTGAGCAGTTTTTTACCTCGATTTTCAGTTTGACAAGCCCTGCCGCTGTATCCAGCGTCACGTAAGTGTAAGGTTCCTTTACTTCCACCATCCCAGCTTCCACAAGCGCTGTACCGACCCCGATCGTGTCGTGTCCGCACATTGGCATCCAGCCTCCGACTTCAAAATACAATACGCCAAAATCCGCTTCTTCCCTGCAAGGCTCCGTAATGATCGTACCGGACATTACCTCGTTTCCTCTTGGCTCGAATGTCAAAAGCTTCCGTATCCAGTCTCCTTTCCCGGCCATATATTCCATTTTCTCTTCCATACTTTTCCCCGGTATAGGCGGGACTCCTCCGATCACATTTCTCGTCGGTTCCCCGCACGTATGTGTGTCGATGGTGTGAAATGACTTTCTGATTTTCAAGGCTAAACCTCCTGTTCTTTGTGCAACTTATATAGACCGCGTTCTAGTTTCTGAATTTATTATAGCATTTTTCACACCTTTGTCAATATCATTTTCATTTTTATGAAAATTTGTTTTTCTATTTTTGTATTTTATTGTTATAATTTGTTAATTTTTTATCTTTTATGAAGTATTTTCCTTTTTTATCGTTATATTTTTCACTATCATGAAATTCAGGTCCGACGCAGGCAATCTTGACGTAAAAATAAAAATCTTTTATACTGTCAGTATTTCAAGAAAGAAGAAGGAGGATGGACGATGAGTCAAAATCTTGCAATTGGAGAAAAAATCAAATCTCTCCGCACCGCGAAAGGGTTAACTTTAAAACAGCTTGGGGAGATGACCGATCTGTCCATCGGCTTTCTTTCCCAGATGGAACGCGGTATGTCTTCTATCGCAATCGATACGCTGGACAAAATTGCTTCCGTTCTCGGGGTAAGCTTCAACAGCTTTTTCAGCGATACGGAAGAGGGGCTGAAGGAAGATCCGGTAGTCCACAGTTTTTCGCGCAAAACGATACCGGTCAGCCCACAGATCATACAGAGTTTTTTGAGCCACGATATCGAAGCGTATGATTTTCTGCCCCGAATTTTTCTTCTTATGCCTCTGGCAAACACAGACGAAGAGGAATTGGAGATGTACAGCCATTCCGGCGAAGAATTTATCTATGTCCTGGAAGGAATCGTCACAATCCAGCTCGGCTCATCTCAGCACATCCTTTATCCCGGAGACAGTATCCAGATTCATTCTAATGAAAAGCACAACTGGGTAAACCATACAAATAAAATCGTGAAGCTTTTGACAGTCAATGTTCCAAATCCATTTCAGCACCCGGAGAAAGGATATATCCTGCCATCGGAGGATTTTCCCCTTTGACTGCCCTCATGATTTCCGTCCGAAATCACAAAAGACACCTGCAGGTTTTCTGCAGGTGTCTTTTGACTCTGTTATTCTTTTTTCATCTCCGATATCATCGGATCTGCTTTCTTGTTTTATTGTTTGTCCATCAGATGACAGGCCACTTTATGGCCTGGCGCAACTTCCCGGAGTTTTGGAACCTCTTTAAAACATCTCTCTGTCGCATACTCGCACCGTTCTGCAAACCTGCAGCATTCCGGAGGATTGATCGGACTTGGTATCTCGCCTTTGATCGGGATTCGACGATTACTTTTTGCCTTATCCGGATCCGCTTCCGGGATAGCTGAAAGAAGAGCCTTTGTGTATGGATGTTTTGGATTTCCATAGAGTTCTTCTGTCTCCGCTTCCTCTACTATCGTTCCAAGATACATAACAATCACACGGTCTGAAATATATTTTACAACACTCAGATCATGGGCAACAAACAGATACGTCAGTCCCCTTGATTCCTGAAGATCTTTTAACATATTGATAACCTGAGCCTGAATGGACACATCCAGGGCGGAAATCGGCTCATCACAGATGATAAAATCCGGATTGACGGAAAGCGCTCTTGCAATTCCGATGCGCTGTCTCTGTCCTCCCGAAAACTCATGAGGGAACCTGGACATATGGTCTTTATTCAGTCCGACTGTCTCTAACAGTTCCTGAACCCTGGCATCTGCTTCTTTTGCAGACATACCGTGTTGTCTCAGCCCTTCCCCAACAATCTCTTTCACTGTCATACGGGAATTGAGCGATGCGTATGGATTCTGAAAAATCATCTGCACTTTCTGGCAGAATTCTTTCTTCTCTGCTTTTGACAATTTCGTAATATCTTTCCCGTCGTATATGACCTCTCCGCTTGTCGGTTCATAGAGACGGATCATACATCGGCCAGTCGTTGATTTGCCGCATCCGGACTCTCCTACCAATCCGACTGTTTCGCCTTTGTATATATCAAAGGAAACGTCATCGACAGCTTTCAAATCGGCGTGTCTTCCCACTTTAAAATATTTGCATAAATGTTTAACCTGAACGAGAGGCTTCTTTTCTTTCTTATCCATTATTTTACCTCTCCTTTCTCTATGGCTACTGCGCCCTGCTTTTTGATATCCGTATCCGGAGCATACTCATGCTGCAGCCAGCAGCTTGTCACATGTTCCTTGCACACCTGATATTCCAGAGGCGGATTGTCTTTGCACACATCCATCGCGTACTCACACCGCGCCGCAAATGGGCATCCCTTCGGAGGGAAGAACAGATCCGGAGGTGTCCCTTCGATTGGTTTCAGTTTTTCTCCCTTTTGCGTGTCCAGTTTTGCAATGGACTGCATTAACCCTTTTGTATACGGATGTGCCGTATTATAGAATATTTCGCTGGCCGTACCTTTCTCCACTACTTTGCCGCCATACATGACAATGACTCTGTCACACATCCGGGCGATCACACCAAGATCGTGGGTAATCATGATAATCGACGTGCCAAGCTTTTCCCTCAGTTCCAACAAAAGATCCAGTATCTGTGCTTCAATCGTCACGTCAAGAGACGTCGTCGGTTCATCGCAAATAACCAGACTTGGACGGCTTACAAGAGCAATGGCGATCATAACACGCTGCTTCATACCGCCGGAAAGTTCATGCGGATACTGACGGTATCGTTTTTCCACATCTGAGATACCTACCAGTTTCATAATTTCCAACGCTTTTTCTTTCACTTCACTTTTTGAGATATCCGTCCGTCCGAGAAAAACTTCTTCAATCTGTTTTCCGATTCTCATAGTGGGATTTAAGGATGTCATCGGATCCTGAAATACAAATCCAATATCCCGTCCGCGGATGTTGCGCAGCTCTTTTTTATTCATTTTCAAAATATCTTTTCCATTAAAGAAAATTTCTCCGCCCTCAAAAAATCCAGGCGGCTCCGGATTCAAACGCATGATACACTGTGCCGTCACGCTTTTTCCGCATCCGGACTCTCCTACGATACCGAGAATTTCTCCTTTTCGTACTTCAAAGCTGACGTCTCGGACAGCCTTTACCTCCCCGCCGTATGTTCGGAAAGAGTACACGACATTTTTTAATTCCAGTATTTTATCGTTTTCTGACATTTTTCAGTCCTCCTATTCCGTTCCTCGCAGTTTCGGGTCAACCGCATCTCTAAGACCGTTCCCTAAAAGATTCAGCGCCAGCATCGTCGTGCAGACAAAGAAGGCTGGAACCAGTATTTCATGCGGATAATATCTCAGGAACTGAATTCCCTCTTTACAGATAACGCCCCAGCTGCAGTCCGGCGGAACGATACCAAGCCCGATATAGCTTAAAAAGGCTTCCTGGAAAATCGCTCCCGGAATAGCCATACACAGATTCGTCACAAGCAGTCCCAGAATATTCGGAATAATGTGTCTCAAAATAATTTTTATATCTGGAATACCCAAAACCTTTGCCGCCAACACAAAATCCTGTTCCTTCAAGCGGTACACCTCGCCTCGTACGAAACGGCATGTTCCAATCCATCCCACAACGCACATTGCCACAATAAGAGGGGTAATTCCCTTTCCGAGAACCATCATGACAAGAATTGTGATGATAAGACTCGGTATTCCATAAAGGACATCCACAAGACGCATGACGATCATGTCAAGTTTGCCGCCGTAAAATCCGCACAGGCCTCCGACTACGGCTCCCACACACATATTCAGTACAGCGGAAATCAGACCGATGGACAAGGATACTCTTGCCCCCATCCAGATACGAACCCACATATCACGCCCGGTCGAATCGCATCCCAGCCAGTGTTCCGCCGAAAACATTGCATGTCTTGCATCTACATCCATCTGCGACTGTGTATACTGGCTGAACATAGGTGCAAAGATTGCAAGGAGCGCGTACAGAACAACGATACAAAGACCGATAAACGCACTTTTATTTTTTCTCAGTCGTCTCCACGCATCCGACCAGAAGGAAAGAGACGGCCTGCTGATGCTCTCCATCCGGACAGCATCTTTTCCCCGTATAACAAATGATTCTTTTTTCAATTCTGCCATATCTCTTACCTACCTTTTTCCAATACGTACACGCGGATCGGCTACACCGTATAAAATATCCACAATCAAGTTACATGTTACAAGGAAAATACCGTAGAATATCGTCATCCCAAGCACCATGGAGTAATCGTTGTTTGAAACACTTTCCACGTAATATTTTCCCATTCCTGGAATGGCAAAAATCGATTCCAATACGAATGTACCTGTAAGTACGGACGCTACTGTCGGCCCAAGCACCGTCATAACCGGCATGATGGCGTTCCGTATTTGATGTTTGTACGTTACCCGTAAATCTGACACCCCTTTTGAACGGGCTGTCTTAATATAATCCTGCTGCGTAACTTCCAGCATGCTTGCACGCATGATACGCGAGACGGATGCCAGCGTATAGAATGCCAGCGCGCAGGCCGGAAGAATCGTGTATTCGATCCCTTCGTATTTTGCAACCGGAAGAAGTCCCCATCTGATACCAAAAAGATACTGGAGTACCGCACCCATGATAAAGTCCGGGATACTTGTTCCAAGCACCGCGATGATGACACAGAAGAAATCCAGTTTCTTTCCTCTGTTTCTCGCAGAGATAATTCCCAGGACAAGGCCAATGGATACTGCAAGTACCAAAGCACGGATCCCAAGATCCGCAGAAAACGGGAATGTTTCTCCGATGATATCGTTGACCGTTCTGTTTGTAAATTTCATGGAATATCCGAAATTCCCCTGAAGCAAATTGCCCATATACACCAGATACTGTACAATAAGCGGTTTGTCAAACCCATAGTACGCTTCCATATTCGCCGCAACTTCCGGCGTCAGCTTTGCGCTCGTAAAAGGCGTACCTGGCATCAGACGCACAAGAAAGAACACAATTGTGATCAGTACCCAGATCGTCAGAACCGCTGCTATTACACGCTTTATAATATACTTGAGCATTTCTCATCCTCCTACCGTAAGCGAAAGAATCCGCCGCCCAGTCTGCTGCCGGGCAGCGGTCTTCGATTCTTTCATTCTATTTCATGAATGATTATTTTTCTACATCTGCGTGAACCCAATCGATGTTGACACTGCAATAGAAGAATGTTACGTCCTTCATGTCATCATCCAGCAGATAATGGATTACACGTTCTGCCTGCGGAAGGAATGCACCGTCGTCAATAATAATCTGTTCTGCCTGATGAAGCATATCCATACGGGCTTTCGCGTCTACTTCCTGCTGAGAAGCTTCCAAAAGCTGATCTACCTGATCATTTTTATATCTGCTGTAGTTATAAGAACTGCCTGATTTGAAAAGTTCCAGATAACTGTATGGATCATCGTAGTCTGATCCCCAGCCTCCCCAAGCGATCTCATAATCGCCGCTCTGCTGTCTGCTAAGCACTTCATTGTATGTTACCTGCTGGATCGTCACATTGATTCCCAGCGTCTTGGTCCACATTTCCTGACATACTTCCGCCTGTTTTTTGGATGTCTCCGCATCTGTCGTCGTGATGGAAAGGGAAATGTCGGAAGGATTGGAAAGTCCAAGTTCAGACAAGGCTGTATTCAGATATTCTTTTGCCTTTGCCTCGTCTCCGTCAAGCGGATAAGACTGAAGCGTGGATTCCTCTCCATACGTCTTTTCCACACCTTTCAGGCCGCTGAAAGCAAGTGAAGCGCTTGGTGCACTAATACCATTGTTTACAAGATCATTGTAATCATTTCTGTTCAGCGCATAGTTAAGGGCAAGCCTTAAATTCTTGTTGGAAAGATACTGATTGCTGCAGTTAAAGTAAAAATAATCCACATTTCCATTCCGGAAAACGTTGTCTTTTCCTTCATAAGTTGGGACAGCTGCGGATGGAAGTTCTACATAATCAAGTTCGCCGTCCTCATACATCGCAAGCGCTGTATCCTGAGTCTGTACATAGCTAAGTTCTACTCGGTCAAGTTTAATGGAATCTGCATCCCAGTACTCTTCATTTGGCTCAAATACCCATTTTTGATTTTTGGAACTGGTCAGTTTGTACGGACCTGAATAAATATTTTTCTCTGCGTCTGCCGCAAAATCTTTTCCGTATTTTTCTACGATATCCTGGCGAAGCGGTGCAAACTGTGCCTGAGCTCCGATCATACTCAAAAAGTATGCTGTCGGATGCTCCAGCGTCACGACAAGCGTCGTATCGTCCTGAGCGACAACCCCAAGTTCAGATGGATCCATCTGTCCTTTTTCAACCTGATAACCGTTCTTTATGTATTCTCCGATGAATGCGTATGGAGCTGCTGTTTTCGGGTTCATCAGTCTCTGCCAGCTGTACACGAAATCCTGCGCTTTGATCTGCTGTCCGTCACTCCATTTGGCATCCGGATTCAAATGGAAAGTATAGGTAAGACCGTCTTCGGAAACTTCCCAGGTCTCTGCTACACCCGGATATACTTCTCCTCCGGTGTTCCGCACAAGACTTTCCGTAATTGCATGCTGAATCTCATTGTCTGGGATACTGTTGCTCTTCGTCGGATCCAGACTGGTAGGTTCCGTTCTTGTAGAATAACGGAATACTTTCTCATTGCTTTCTGAAGATTCGCCTTCTTCTTTTCCGCCTCCTGGAACGCCGCATCCAGCAAGCATTGTCACTGTCATTGCTGCTGCCAGCAATGCTGCCAAAATTTTCTTTTTCATAATAAGCCTCCTTTTGATTTAGATTTCTATCAAATCGTGTGTAGCACTTATCAGGTTTTCATACCCCTGTTCTGTGATAAGTCCCTGATCTTCGATCCGGATCCCTCCCCAGCCCGGAATATAAATTCCTGGTTCTACCGTCATAATGTTCCCCTTCTGGAGAACTGCGGTGGAATTGCTTCCGATAAACGGAAGTTCATGGACGAAAAGTCCGATGCCATGTCCGATGCCTCCGTAATTATATTTCAGATAAGGCGTATCCTTAATAGCTTTTAAGGATGCCTCATAACACTCTATGCCTGTCACTCCCGGTTTGATGACTGCTTCCACATCTTCTGTCATCTGCCTGCAAAGATCATACACTTTTTTCTGTTCTTCGGATGCTTTTCCGACTACTACCGTCCGGGTCATATCAGACAGATACCCATTATACTGGCAGCCATAATCCATCAGAACCAAATCTCCGTATTCTATGGATTTGCTTGACGGAATTCCGTGAAGAAGAGATGTCCTTGCCCCTGAAATCAGTATCCCTCCGTACGGCTTTGTATCTGCTCCTTCCATAACCATATAGTGGGACAGCCTGGATGCCAGCTCTTTTTCAGTAACTCCAACACGGATATCTTTGACAATCTTTTCGAACGCCCGCGATGCAATCTCACACGCCGCCCTTAAATATCCTTCCTCTTCTTTTGTCTTTACAGAGCGAAATTCTTCCGTCACATTCGATGTAGGAATCATTTCTGCCTTTACACTGTTCCGAATCGACTCATAAAACGCGAAAGTCAGATAGTCTTCTTCAAAGGCGATGGTTTTTATATTCTCGCATTCGCCCAGATGACCGACCGTCTTCCCGATGGTATTTCCTGGTGTTCGCCAATTCACGATCTCATAAGACGGGCATTCATAAGACGCCTGCTCCGTATATCTTGGATCCGTAATAAAGTACTGTTTTGATTTGGTTATGTACAGATAAGAGTCCTCTCCTGTATAGGAACTGATATAGCGCACATTTGCCGGTTTTGCTACAAAAAAGGAGTCCAGTTCGTGCTCCTCCATGTAATTTCTGATTTTCTGCAGTGTATTCACGTTTTACCCCCCCCCCTATCTAAAATGTATATTTATATTACCACCTTTCTATCTCTCCTGTCAATATCGTGACAATTAATTTCGTTTAATTTTCTCAATTTTCCCTCATTATTGTCTATTTTATTTTGTTTTTTTCAAATATTCTATATTTATTTTTTATTTTTTCTTATTTTTTCTGTTTTATTATTTTTACACAAAATACATTTGTCTATTTTGCACTAGACTTTTGTACATTTTTTGTCTACTTTTTCACGTAATTGAAAAGTTATTTTATGTTGAAAGTTGTCACTTTTTAAATATTTATTCATAAATTTATCTATTTTATTCTTTTCTATTTCGTTTTTCAAAGCTCAAAAAAAGGTTTTGAATAAATATTCCAAATTTATCCAAAACCTTTCCTGTCAATCTTCTTTTTTCCAGTAAACGTGATAGTTCTCTTCCTCTATATCAAACAAAGGACGAAATTCTATTCCGCGAAGTCGAAATCTGCTCCCTTTCTCCCGGACAGGTCTTTCCCCCTTCCGGAATTTCAGATACTCGTTTTCCTTTTGAACAGCCGCCAAAATATACGGACCGTATCGGAAAACACCAAGATTTCCCCGATCCTGCGGGCTTTCTGTCTCTATAGAGCAGAAAAACTGTATTTGTATCTCATGGACACCCTGCGGAATATCCAGACAGAAATATCCGTCTTTTTCGCACAACTGTGCCCATTTAGCTTCATCCATCCAGATATCTGCCTTTCCACTGTTCCAGTACGGATCTCTGATTTTCATCTCAAAATCGGCTCCAGCTTCGATTTCAATCTGTATTTTCCCTGGAACATCCATGTCTGTCTTTTGCCTTACAAAAACATCTTTTTCCTCCCACCTCAGTGAGGATTCCACAAACAGATTCACGATCAGATTATCCTTCTCCGCCGCATAGATCATATCCGCATATTTAAAATGGCTCTCCATACCCGTTCCATGACAGCAGGAATTCTCCCGTTCAAATACTTTTTTCCCTCCCGGAGCCAGAGGAGTAAAGTATACCGATTCCCCGCTTACGCCATGTTCTCTGGACGCAAGGATGTGGTTGAAGAGTGTCCGTTCATAGTAGTCCATCATCTCTTTGCTTCCTTCATACTGATAAAGCTCTTTTGTAAGTTTCAGCATATTGTAGGATGCACAGGACTCGGCTGTGTGATGGGAAAGCAGATTTCCGATACAGTCCGGGCAATGAAACATTTCTCCCTCCCCTGTACCGCCGATGGCGTATGTCCTCCTCTTTGTTACCGTATTCCAGAAAAACTCCGATAAGTCATAGTATCTTTTTTCTCCTGTCACTTTAAATATTTCCATCGCCCCAACGATCTGCGGAATGTGCTGGTTTGCGTGCATCTTATCAAGGGCGTCGATTTTCTGCTCCATTGGAAAAAATAGTTTTTCATCGTCAAAAAAACGGGCGGCATCCAGATAATATGTTTCTCCTGTGATTGCGTAAAGTCTCGCCAAAACATCGTTCATTCCACCGTATTCCCCGGCAATATAGATACTCCACATCTTAAGCCTCTGCTCCTGTGAAAGCCGGGACAGACGATCGTACACCCACTTTCCCATCTTTTTCGCAATGCCAAGTGCTGTTTCACTGCCGATGAACTCAAAGCAGTCCAAAAGCCCCGCCAGGATTTTGTGAAGCGTGTAATATGGAGCCCATATATCCGGGTACGGCACATAAGCTTCCAGTTTATCAAACTGTTCTTCCGGATATCCGCTCAGAAATCCTTCGTGAATTCCTGGCATTTTTCCCATGGCTTCCTGGCATTTTTCCAGCTCCCGGATCATATATTCTGCTTTCTGCTTTATCTTTTGATCTCCCGTCGCTTTATAGCAAAGTGCCAGGGCAGAAAGATAATGTCCGGTAGTATGTCCTCTCAGGCTGCACTCCGGAGCGTCCCATCCTGTCATTGGCTCTGCCTCTTTCGTATCCAGGCCAGCCGCTTCCCGAAAGTTATAGAGCATCTGATCATCGTCCCTGGAAAGAAGAAAGCGGCTCATCTCATCCTGTGCCTGAGTCAGACGGTTGTCTCCTTCCAAAACAGCCTCCCCATGATCGAAGTATCTCATTTTCGGCTTTGTGTCCTTCTTTTCTTTTTCCAGTTTTTCCTTCACATTTATCTGTGCCTCAACCTGGAAAGACAGATCGTCCAGAATGCCCGTCTCTGTCCGTCTCCCTTGTTGTCCATATTTTCTCTTGCTTCCGTCTTCCCATACTACCGGGTGCATGAGTGTTTCTCCTTCTTCGGTGTACACAATCAAAGAAGGCGGCAAAAAGAATTCTTTACCCACTTCCGCTTCCAAATTGACGGGCTCTATTCCTTTTACCCGGATACGGGGATGATCCTCCAGGATGCATACTTTATATTCTTTTGTGGCAGATACCGCTCCAAAGGAAAATGTTCCCCACAGGGAATAGGTCCGGTTCCCCATGCCATAAGAAGGTCTCCTGATTTTTCCGTCTGATCCCAGATACACTTCATGTTCAGAACGCCACTTGATATCAGATCCATATTTCCCTTTGTCCGGAAGATCCAGATCAAATTCAACGGTGTTGAGATTCCCCAGGTAAAGTGCCTCCATATCTTTTTTTACGATCTCTTCTGCATTCATCTTTTTCTCCTGTGTTTTCTAACGAGTACTCTTGTTTTTCTAAATTATAGCACAATATTTATGCCTTATCATTTCCTGCTTTTGAAAAATACCTCAAAAGATTTCGAAACTGGAAAGGGAAAGAGGCATGGGAACAAGTCCCATGCCTCATCATTTTTACATTTATTCTTATTCTGTCTTTCCGTACAGTGCAACAAGTTTGCTGAGATATTCGTATCTCTCTTTTGCTTCCTGTTCGTTCTTTTCGAATAATGCTTTTGCTTTTTCCGGGTTCTGTCTTACAAGAGAATTGTAACGTACTTCGCCGTTCAGGAATTCCTGATAATCTCCTGTAGGAGCTTTGCTGTCCAGAGTGAATTTATTTTCTGCAGCCGGGTTGAAGCGGAAGTTGTTCCAGTATCCGCATTCTACTGCAAGCTGTTCTTCTGTCTGTGCTTTGCTCATACCTTTCTTGATACCGTGGTTGATACACGGAGCGTATGCGATGATCAGTGACGGTCCCGGATAAGCTTCAGCTTCGGAAATCGCTTTAACTGTCTGGTTGAAGTCTGCACCCATTGCAATCTGTGCAACGTATACATATCCGTAGCTCATTGCAATACCAGCCAGATCTTTCTTCTTCGTTTCTTTTCCGCCTGCTGCAAACTGTGCTACCGCACCTGTCTTTGTAGCTTTGGAAGACTGTCCGCCTGTGTTGGAGTAAACTTCTGTGTCGAATACCATGATATTGATATCCTGTCCGCTTGCCAGTACGTGGTCAAGTCCGCCGAATCCGATATCGTATGCCCATCCGTCTCCACCGAAGATCCACTGGGATTTCTTAGCCAGGAAATCTTTGTTGTTTACGATGTCTTTGCATACTTCGCATTCGCATCCAGAAAGAGCAGCAACAAGTTTATCTGTAGCTGTTCCGTTTGTAGCTCCGCATGAGAATGTATCAAGCCATTCCTGACATGCTGCTTTTACTTCTTCAGATGCTTCTTCGGATGCTGCAACGGATTCTACTTTTGTCTTTAATCCATTTCTGAGTGCTTTGTTTGCAAGCATCATACCATATCCGAACTCTGCGTTATCTTCAAAGAGGGAGTTAGACCATGCAGGTCCTTTGCCTTCTGCGTTCACTGTGTATGGAGTGGACGGTGAGGAGTTACCCCAGATAGAAGAACATCCTGTCGCATTGGCAATATACATTCTGTCGCCAAATAACTGTGTGATAAGTTTTGCGTACGGTGTCTCGCCACATCCTGCACATGCTCCTGAGAATTCAAGAAGCGGCTGTTTGAACTGACTTCCCTTTACTGTATTTTCTTTGAATTTTGCAACAACTTCCGGTTTTACCGGGATTTCTCTTCCGAAATCGAAGAAGTTCTGTTCTCCGGCATTTTCTTCCATGTTGCCCATAACAAGTGCTTTTGCGCCTTTCTTTCCTGGACATACATTTGCGCAGGAACCACATCCTGTACAGTCGTAAGCGGATACTGTGATAGAGAATTTCATATCCGGCATACCAATCATCGGAATTGTCTGCATTCCTTCCGGTACATTTGCAGCTTCTTCTTCTGTGAGAGCTACCGGACGGATAACTGCGTGCGGACATACGTATGCACAGCGGTTACACTGGATACAGTTTTCCGGCTGCCACAGCGGGATATCTACTGCAATACCACGTTTTTCATATGCAGCTGTTCCGGACGGTGTTGTTCCGTCTACGTATTCTGTAAATGCAGATACAGGGAGTGAGTTTCCTTCCTGTGCATTTACTTTTGCCTGAATATTTTTAACGAAATCTACGACTTCTTTTCTTCCGCCTTTGACTTCCGGTGTGAATAATCCTTCGTCTTCTGCGTTCTTCCAGCTTTCCGGAACTTCAACCTGTACAACCTGTTTTGCACCTGCATCGATAGCGTCGTAGTTCATCTGAACGATCTTATCGCCTTTTCTTCCATATGTCGCTTTTGCTGCTTTCTTCATCAGATCGATCGCTTCTTCTTCCGGAATGATAGCTGCCAGTTTGAAGAATGCAGACTGCAGGATCGTATTGATACGTCCGCCGAGTCCGATCTCTTTACCGATCTTGATACCGTCGATCACATAGAACTTGATGTCATGGTTTGCGATGAATGCTTTTACCTGTCCCGGAAGATGTTTTTCCAGTCCTTCCATATCCCAAGGGCAGTTCAGAAGGAATGTACCTCCGTCAACCAGTTCCTGAACCATGTTGTATTTATTGATGTAGGACGGGTTGTGGCATGCAACAAAGTTTGCCTTTTTGATCAGATATGTTGATTTGATCGGCTTCTTTCCGAAACGAAGGTGTGACATTGTTACACCGCCGGATTTCTTGGAGTCGTAATCAAAATATGCCTGAGCATACATATCTGTATTGTCTCCGATGATCTTGATGGAGTTCTTGTTAGCTCCGACTGTACCGTCTGCTCCAAGTCCCCAGAATTTACAGTTGATCGTTCCTTCCGGAGTTGTCACAAGCGGAGCCCCCACTTCAAGTGAAAGATTTGTAACATCATCCACAATACCGATCGTGAATTTTTCTTTTTCTGTATTTTCATATACGGCAACGATCTGAGCCGGTGTCGTATCTTTGGAACCTAATCCGTAACGTCCTGTGAGGATCTTCACGCCGTCAAATTTTGTTCCTTTCAATGCTGCGACAACATCCAGGTACAGAGGTTCTCCCTGTGCTCCCGGTTCTTTTGTTCTGTCAAGTACAGAGATTACTTTTACAGAATCCGGAATCGCATTTACAAGTGCTTCAGCACAGAATGGTCTGTAAAGACGTACCTTTACAACTCCGACTTTCTGTCCTTTTGCAAGGAGATAATCTACTGTCTCATCGATTGTCTCGCAAACGGATCCCATAGCGATGATAACGTGTTCTGCGTCTTCTGCTCCGTGGTAGTTGAAGAGTTTATAGTTTGTTCCGATCTTTGCATTGACCTTGTCCATGTATTCCTGAACGATAGCCGGCATTGCATCATAGAACGGGTTGCATGCTTCTCTTGCCTGGAAGAATACGTCCGGGTTCTGAGCGGATCCTCTTTCACATGGATGATTCGGATTTAACGCATGTTTACGGAAAGCGTCGATAGCATCCATATCAACGAGATCTTTGAGATCTTCGTAATCCCATGTCTCGATCTTCTGGATTTCATGTGATGTACGGAATCCATCAAAGAAATTGATGAACGGAAGACGTCCTTTGATAGCTGCACAGTGTGCTACCGGTGTCAAGTCCATAACTTCCTGAACACTGGATTCACAAAGCATTGCACATCCTGTCTGGCGACATGCATATACGTCTGAGTGGTCTCCGAAGATAGAAAGGGCATGGCTTGCAAGAGCACGTGCGGAAACGTTAAATACTCCCGGAAGCTGTTCCCCTGCGATTTTATATAAGTTCGGGATCATAAGAAGAAGTCCCTGAGATGCCGTGTATGTTGTTGTAAGAGCACCTGCTGCGAGGGAACCATGTACAGTACCTGCAGCACCTGCTTCGGACTGCATCTCTGTAACCTGTACTTCCTGTCCAAAAATATTTTTTCTTCCCTGGGTAGCCCATTCATCTGTAGCTTCAGCCATAACGGATGATGGGGTGATCGGATAGATAGCAGCTACATCTGTGTATGCATATGAAGCATGAGCTGCAGCATGGTTACCATCCATGGTTTTCATTGATCTTCCCATTTCTTTATTCCTCCTTAGGTTCTTTAAATGTTTCTAAATTCATAGATATAGTTATTATATCCCGAATATTTTCAAAAGTCCAGTGTGGGGCCTTGATATTTTGTTCCTTTTTTCATACACCACACGGAGATGATATCTATTTGCCAAAAAATCGTTTTTTCGACCTGCCAAACATCCCGCCTCCCCGCGGCTTGATGTGTCCATTCTGTCCTGCACGCTTGTATATAAAATACATGGCAGAAAACAAGACAAGAAAAACAGATATAACCTGGGAAACAGGGCTTTCAACACCCGGTATCAAAAGGGAATCTGTCCGGAACCCTTCAATCCAGAATCTTCCGAGGCCATACCCCAAAAGAAAAATCAAAAACAGCTCCCCATCCTGCTGTCTCTTCTTCGATGCCAGGAAGATACAGACTGCAAGAAGTAAACACCAGACTGATTCGTACAGAAAAGTCGGATGAACCTGCACAAAATTTGTCTCCTCAATCTGCACAACATGATTGCGCATCATCTCCGTCACATCAGCCGCACGTACAGCTGAGACAGGAATCTGCATGGCAAAGATTCCGTCTGTGTACTCGCCAAACGATCCTCTGGCAAAAAAGTCTCCCCATCTGCCGATGGCAATCCCAACGGCAAGTCCCGGCGCAGCTGTGTCCAGCACAACAAGCGGATAGAGACCTTTGATTCTGGACATAAGAAAAACAGCGCCCGCTCCTCCCAGCAAAGCGCCGTAAAGGGCAAATCCTCCCTCGGAAAAGCGAAAAAAACTGGCCGGGTCATCTTTTAGATACTCTAAGGCAAAAGCCGCGTAAAACAATCTTGCCCCAATCACGCCGAAGGCTGTGACTGCAATGGCGATTTCCAGATAATCTTCTGCCTTTTGTCTCGTCTTCACTGCCCTCACGCACGTAACTGCAATTCCCGCCGCAAGAGCGATCCCCATCAGGATTCCATAATATGAGACAGAAATTCCAAATACGGATACGGAAACCGGCACATCCCCGAACCAGATCCCGAGATTTGGAAAAAATACCGCATTCTGCATATACTTTCTAACCCCTGTTCTTTATACGTTGAAACGGAAAAGAATCACATCTCCGTCTTTTACTACATACTCCTTACCCTCGGATCTGACAAGCCCCTTTTCTTTTGCAGCTGTCATTGTCCCGCATGCAATGAGATCGTCATATGCCACGACCTCAGCCCGGATAAAACCACGTTCGAAATCCGAATGGATCTTTCCGGCTGCCTGCGGAGCTTTCGTCCCTTTGCGTATTGTCCACGCCCTTACTTCCGGTTCCCCTGCCGTCAGGTAGCTGATCAGCCCAAGCAGGCTGTAACTTGCCTTGATAAGTTTCTCGAGACCGGATTCTTTTAATCCGAGGTCTTCCAGGAACATCTGTTTTTCGTCATCTTCCAGCTCCGCGATTTCCTGCTCGATTTCCGCACAGACAACAAAGACTTCATACCCGGCCTCTTTTGCGTATTCCCGAACCTTTTTTACGCCTTCATTAGACGCTCCGTCATCTGCCAGGTCGTCTTCTGATACATTGGCCGCAAAAATAACAGGTTTATATGTCAGCAGATTGTAGCTTACGATCCACTCCTGCTCTTCCTCATCCCGGATATCGTCGAAACTTCCCGCCATCTTTCCTTCTTCCAGATGTGCTTTGATCCGTTCCATGAGGTCAAGTTCTTTTGCCACAGTCTTATCATTTCGAGCCGCGCGGACTGCCTTGCTGATTCTGCGCTCCAGCACCTCAATATCAGAAAAGATCAGTTCCAGATTGATCGTCTCAATGTCTCTAAGCGGATCGATGCTTCCGTCTACATGGACGATATTGCTGTTTTCAAAACACCGTACGACATGAACAATGGCATCCACTTCCCGGATATTTGCAAGAAACTGATTTCCAAGTCCTTCTCCTTTGGACGCTCCCTTTACAAGTCCCGCAATATCCACAAACTCGATCACTGCAGGCACAACTTTTCTTGTCTGATACATATCTGCAAGCACATTCAGCCTTTCATCCGGCACCGTCACGACGCCCACATTTGGATCGATCGTACAGAACGGATAGTTTGCCGACTCCGCACCTGCTTTTGTAAGGGAATTAAAAAGCGTACTCTTTCCAACATTTGGTAATCCAACAATTCCTAGTTTCATATATCTTTACATCTCCTTTGTTTTTGTTGTATTTACAAGGTTTTTCGGGTTCCCTTTCGGTGGCACTACACCATTTTTACACCATTTTCTCATTTAACTATATAGGGTTTTATATCAGGATACCCGATTCCTTTCAAATTGCCTTACAGCTAGATCAAGGGATTCATCTGTTACATGGACATATCTATCCATTGTGGTTTTAATACTTGCATGACCAAGAAGGCTTTGCAAAACCTTTGGCTGCATACCACTCTCAATAGCCCTTGTTGCATAAGTATGACGCAATGCGTGCATACAGAAACGATCGATCCCGGCTTCATCACAGAGCTTATACAGATGGGTATCGTAAGAGCTGTTTTTTGCAGGCTCCCCCGTTCTCCAGTTAATAAAGACAAGATCGTGCATAACCAGACGAGCAGTAGTACCTGTACGCCTGTCAATATACTCCAGTGTTTGCGAGAGTAATGGAGACTCCTTTCTATCAGTACGGCTATCATATATCGTCTTCAGGATTTCATAAGCTTTATCCGTCAAAGGTATTGTACGATAGCTGTTCTGCGTTTTAGGAGGCCCAGCACGCCAAAAATGCTGTCCATGTCTGTATTCCAGTGTCTTATTTACGGTGAGTGTCTTCTTATTAAAATTAATCGCATCCCAAGTCAAGCCAATCATCTCACCAGTCCGCAATCCCGTTTCAAGAATCAACGCATACTGGTTATAATTATGAGATCGTTTAGCCACTTCGAGAAACTTCTTTTGATCTTCTCGTGTAAGAAAACGAATATCATCTTTTGCCCTGACTGGTTTCGTATATCGGACACCATCCATCGGATGTTTGGAAATCATGCCATTCATCAATGCAGCTTTGAACATTGTGCCCATAGTAATGTATGTCTGTCGAATCGTAGAACCAGCATAATCCGCATCCATTTGAATTAACACTTTCTTACAGTGCATAGGCCGTACATTGGATAAAAGCATTCTCCCAATTACCGGCTGGATATTATTAACATATCGTTCACGATAATTTCTGAGCGTGTTAGGTGCCAAATCCCCTACAATATTTTCAATCCAAAAATCGAACCATTCATCGACTATTGTATCAGATGGCACAAACACCTCTTCATGCTTATCCGCATATTTTGCTTCTTCAATCCAATTTCTCGCTTCTGGAATAGTACGAAAATACTTTTCGTGTCTTTTTCCCGATTTATCTACAAATCTCGCGCAATACAACCCGTCCTTTCTTTGGCAGATTCCTTTGCCACATTCTTTGCCTTTGAGATTTTTTCCCATGTGAAACTCCTTTCCCACAGGCGGGAAAGGTTCCACTGCAACACTCAGATTATATCACAGTGGCCCTAAACCCTCAAGAGTATAGCTCATCAGATTACAAGTTTCTGACTGATGTACTCTTCAAATTCTTTACGTTTTACTAATTTTTTTGTACCTACAAATAAAACGAACGGACAGCCTGGTGCACGCAACATACTATCAATCTTGTTTATTCCAATATTGCTGTACTCAGCTGCCTCCTTCGCTGTTAATGTCATCTTCAAATGAATGGGAACTTTCCCGTCATAATATTCCATAGACCCGCTACCTCCTCTCCGCCGACATCAAGCTACTAGCATTATAGAAACTAAAATTTAAGAGGCAACATATAGCGACGGCTGTTTCCGTTGTACATTCGATAAACCTGATACATATATTTTTTGTACCCAGCCATATTCACACCAAGGGAACGGCCTTCCCGGTAAATGGTAAGCGGATCGTACCGACGCAGCTGTTCAACCAGGCGCTTAGGACTATATTCATCGTGATAAAGATCCACGAAGAATACCACGCCAAGCAGAATCTCAAAGCGAAGAGAATCCGGAGCGCCGTCCCAGGCATTTACAATATGCTGCATTCCTTCCTTATAAATTTTTTCTCCCACCTTTTTGTAGATGGAGTAGGCAGTGCCAACGCAGCCGATCCGGCACTTGCCTCTGTCCTGGTTGTAGTCCAGCCGTAAGCCTACATCCTCCGTGGCTTTCAGGAACGCCACCGCATCCGGGTCATTGCCGTAAATCAGCGCACGCAGTTTCGCACCGGCGGTAAGCTGAGCGGAAGTACCAGTCTGCTGGGCAAACAAAATAGCCTCATCCAGTTCGGAGAGACCATAGAACACTTTGCAGCGGATAGGCAAGTCCTGACCGCCGTTGCGGAGCTTTCTGGCGGCAATAGTGTGCTGACCGTCAAAAACATAGTAGTGACCGTCACGGAAGCTGACCTTCGGGTCATTGGCGATATGCTCGTCAAATTCTGCCGCGATCTTGCGGACACGGTTGGGATTCAGTTCCCTCTGGTAAGCGTTACGAGGGACTTCCAGGTTCTTGCTGTAGATCATCATCTCGTCAAAGGGGCAGTTAATCAGGTTCTTCATGTTGGTTCCTCCTGTTCGATTTTGTGAATGAATTGAATGGCTTCTTTGAATATTTTCAGTACCTTGCGGCGGTACGATTTCTTATTTAAAAGTCCCGGATAGCTTTCAAAGCAGCGGAGACATCGGCGTATCATGGTGGATACCGCATCCTCCAGTTCATAGAACATGGTGCTTTCATCTGCCAGTTCTTCCGTAGTTTCCATGCCGGATGAAATCGCAAGGATTTTTTGGATTTCTGTCATGGGGCGGGTAGGATGCTCTGCTTCTTCCCGCTCTGACTCTGGCTGAACTTCATCATCAGTGATTGATGAAGGTTCAATTTCTGTCGGTATTTGCTCTTGAACTGGGGCTGATGTTTTATCTGGCAGCTGCTTTGGCTGACGCAGCTGTTCAACCAATGCAGGGCGAGCATCCGGGTCAGCTTTGGCAATAGCTGCAACGGCAGTATCCGTAGGCTTAATGGAACCAGAAAGTAACTCTTTCTTAATTCCAGGTTCTATCTCATCAGCAGCATCCACCCCCATAGCATATCGTTCAGCTCGGCGGACATATCGCTCGTTTGTATTGTTTTCGCGGGCAATTCTTTCTGCGGTTTTTTCGACTTTCTGGTGGTGGACATTTTGTCCACCACCACTTTCATTAGCTAAAGTGTGTTGATTTCCATGAAAACTCGCTGTTTGTTTTTCCGCTTCATACCGCTGCCCAATCAAATATTTCTTCTGCTGTGGTGTCAAATTTCGACGACCAAGCTGGTTACAGCAAATCCAAGCAATGGCGGCATAGCGGTCAGGAAACTCCTTTTCAAAGACTGTGTATTTGATTTCCGGATGTGCTTGAATAATACGAAAGCGATTATGACCATCTACGATGCAGCCGTTCCAGACAATCAACGGATTCAGCACAACGCCGTCCTGGAGAATATTTTCTTCCAGCAGCTGATATTCTTCCTCAGTCAGAGGTGGAATTTTAGACTCGAACTCTGGGTCAATCCGCAGTAGTTCATCCATCTCATCACCCCCGTTCCGATACCGGCGTTACATAGTAGTCATAGCCCATGCGAATCTGGCAGTAGGTGCAGATTTCCTTTACTGTCTGCCGGTAATTTGCTCGCCGGATACGATAACTCCCTGTGATCTCGAAGTTTTCCCGGCAGGTGGGGCAAAGACAGATCAGGGAATTCCTGTCATTTCCTTGCCGGGTCAGGCGCGTCATACGCTGTCCTGGGAAAGCCCCAGGCTGGCACATACCGCTTTATCAATCACTTCCATCTGAGCTTTGGTCAACCGCCCAGCATAGCTGCGTATGCGGTGCTTATCGATCACCCGTAACTGTTCCAACATGAACAAGGAGTCTCCGTCATACTTCATTCCGGGAATCTTGCTCAGAACAACGTGTGTCGGCAGATATGGCTTTTTGTCGGCCTGCTTTGTAGCAGGTGTGACGATCAATGTTGGTGAATAGAAGTTTCCTACGTCATTCTGCAGGATCAGCACAGGGCGGATACCGCCGTGCTCACAGCCATAGGCAGGATTTAAGTTTGCAAAGTATATCTCTCCGCGATGATATTGTTTAAAATCTCGATCCATTGTGTGTACTCCTTTCTTGTGGGTATGTTAAAGGAGCCAGAACACGGGAATAACCTTCCCGGTCATGGCTCCCGAAAATTTCTTAAGCGGTTATTTTCTCACATTTGTCCTCGACACCCCTGAGAAGCGGGAAATCATCAGGCGGCAGCTTGCTGGGCTGCTCCATAGGCATCTAACCTCCCCGCCTTCCTTATGGCCGGGCTGCGAATTACAGAAGTATCATTATCCCTGTATGCCGTCCTGGCCCTGCCGGTTGCAATCCGGTATTTTGTAGCAAGTATGGTTCGCTCGCCTCCGGGTGGAAGGTCATGGCGTACTGCCTGTCCGGCTCTGACATACGGTAATGTACCTGATGAATGAGTATTCGGTTTTCAAGGTTCCCAGCCGGTGTTCCCTGGCTGTGATTAAATTGTAGCCGAATCCAAATTGTTTCCAGAGTGACTCGTTGTCACGGTACTGGTCGAGTTTGTCACGGTAGATTAAAGAGAAGCCTTCAGCTGTCCAATCTGATCCATTATGTTTTCCAGTTCTCGCTGGATACGCTCAATGTCTGAATATTTCACCCGCCCTAAGATCAGATAGTCCAGAGATATATCAAACGTAATAGCAAGTTCAATTAGCAGGTCGAGTGAACCACCGCGTCTTCCGTTTTCCAGTGCCCTGTAATGATCCAGACTAATGTTCAGCTTGTCGGCCATCTGTTGCTGGGTCTTGCCACATTCCAAGCGCAGTTTTGAGATTCTCATTCCACATTCCATAGGATCGTAATACATAATTTTTCCTTTCCGCCTGTGCGAAAAGCGGCAAAGGATACAAACTCCGCAGCGGTTTCCCATCTCACAGCCTGAAAATGAGCGCAAAAAGAGAAGGGTACCGATACCGCACCTTCCTAAAACAGGATTAGTGCAATATTTGTATCCTCAGCCCTTAATGCATATCAGGCTTTCGATATTTTTTGAAAGCCCTGCCGGAAAACAAAAGAAGGCCGCCGACAGAGCCGGACTCCAAAATTGGAATCCAATTCTGCCAGCGGCCTCTCATGTAATGTCTGGTTAAACCTCTGGACTGTTAAGGTATGTGACCTGGAGCAGGATTTACGCAGCCTGTTTCATCTCAACCTGTCCGTCGTTATACCTGTGTATTCATTTTTGTCAGAGACCGGCGAGCCTCCCAGTCTCATTGACTTCACCTTTGGGGGCGTAGATGTCAATTCGGTCATGCCGACGCCCCATTACTTTTCTGACCATTACTGCATGGCATTTTGAGCACTCCACCTTGATCGTACCGCTGGAATTTTTATACCCAACGGAGATTTCGCCGCAATTCGGACAATGCCATGAGAATGGTCGCCAAATTTCCTTTTCCTGCATAAGTCCATCCTCCCTCCATGGCCTTGTCACTTTATTGAAGTCAAAAATTTCTTTGCCAGCTCCCTGCCGGTATAAACAGGGATTGGCTTCGTTTTAGCGTATGCCAGTATCTGTACTGCCTGATGGCAATGCTCGCACTCCATCCAGCCATCCGTTTCCTCCAGATAGAGATTATGGTTCAGCTCCCCGCAAATTGGGCAGCGCACATCGTAGGTTTCCATTGTCAGAACACATCCTTTCCTGATTTATCGTAAAGGCCAGTGTTACAGGGCCTTGATGACGTGTTTTGCCACGCCCTGTACAATGAGCTGCTTCACTCGAATTTCTTTGTCTGGATACTTTGTTTGATTCGCATATCGAAGAATCACATCTCCGTTTTCCTCATCAATTCCGCCAAAGGTTTTCAGAGTGTTCTCATTGTCCTCATCCAGCGCGACGACAATATCGCCGACCGCCGCTGTATCTTGTATTCTGATAACGATCAGATCTTCATCCTCGATGCCCGCATCTACCATGGAGTCGCCTTTAGCGCGGAGAATATAGAATTTACCCTCTCCAAAAATGGATTTGGGAAGGCTTACATATTCCTCTACGCTTTCCTCCTCACGCTCCGGGTCTCCACAGCGGATACTGCCAACCACCGGTGCGGAAAAATATCCGGAGGTACATTTGCCGACCTGCTTTGTCACAATGGTTTTGCCATCATAGGAAAGCATACCGCGCTCATTCATGGCGACAAGGTAGCGATAGGAAGTCGCCTTTGACACGCCAACGCCTTGTGCAATCTCATTTACAGACGGAGAGGCGTGGTGTTCACGGTAATACTGGTCAACAAAGGTACAGATTGCATTCATCACTTCCGGGTTCTTGCTTCTCATGGTCATTCCTCACATTCTAAATGAAACGGCTCGTTTCAGATATTTATATTATAGCGAACACCTGTTCTTCTTGCAAGGGATATTTTGCCAGAAAAAACGAGATGTCGCCGTTTAGCGACATCTCGTGCGAAATATCATTGTTTATTCGCTCACGGGTCTAATACCCCGCTGCTTGCAGCGTTCTAAAAGAGAAACTAGGAGCGGATACCCCGTTGCTTGCAGCGGGGTGGTTCATTCGATTTCTTCCCATGGTTCTAATCCCATTTCCTCCCAGGTCACACCATAGGGAGCGCCGCCGGAAGTATAACCGACAATAAAGAAAAAGGTATCATCCTGTTCGGGAAGAGGAACTTCTTTCGGCTTTTTCCGTCTGTGTCCTTTTGCTTTGCGCTGTTTCACCTTTGATGTGCTCATTGAGTCAGCGGATGAGGCGTTTTTCGTTTTGGGAAGCAAGTGCTGTGGCAAACCGGATTCTTGTAATCGCTGGAGAATATGTGGACATTTTTTCTGGTATTCATTCAGCACTTCGCCATAAGGAATCCAGAATCCAAGCCCCTGAATGCGACAGTATACCCGCTCAGCAATTTGAACAACTTCATTATCATCCGGTGGTTGCTTCTTTTCCTGCAGAAACCGGTCGGTTTCCCGATACATCAAATCGGAGATACGGGCTTTTTGCTTCTGCTTTAGTTCCTTATATTTCTTATTTGAATTGTTCATTCGTTGTCGGTTCATACAGTTACCGTCTCCGTTAAATCTGAAACAGACTCATTCCAGCGCAGCCCTCGCCATCCGCTGATATTCGTCCAGTACGAAAGCAGGGCTTTCTATCTTCATCCTGCCGCACCAACCAAAGACCCAGCGGTAAAAAGTTGGGCTGGTACAAACCAATACTCTTGCTCTGAAATGATTGTCATCTACAGTTTCCGTCTCTACATCCAGACCAAAGTGATCTATCAGATGTTTCATCAGACTGTTTTCGCAAAGCAGCGATACTTCAACCGGTTCCTCCATATCGTACATCCGAAAGACCTCACGCGAATAATTTGCCAGATTCAGGCTGTCTGGTGCCGATGTCGCTGCCTCATCAAGAATTTCCGGCTGTCTGCTGATCCGATCTACCCGGAAGGTATTGATTTGATTCCGGCTATGGTTCAGGCCAAGAACATAGTAGAAGTCACCATCCCATATCAGCGCATAAGGACTGATAACATACGGTAACCCATCGTTTTTCAGCACCCTCTCTTTTTGAGTATTGTAATCCGTATAGTAGAATGAAATCCGTTTACCTTCGTTAATCGCATCATTGATTGCTTCGACAATGTAGTAGCTTTTTTCGTTGTCCGATTTAACACGTCCAGTCACATATAGATTGCGCTTGAGTTTTGCCGCATTGGCTTCACTGGTAAGCGCCATCAGTTTAGAAATCAGCACCTGGCTTTTGCCTACGGAGATAAACTTTGAAGACTGCACCGCATCAATCAGCAATTTCACTTCCGGCAGTTCAAACAGACGGTCATTCAGATAATATTTCTTTTCACGGGAACGAATCTCCATCACTTCAAGGCCACCGGCGTTCAGCAGTTCTATGTATTTAGGGATGGTTGTCCGATGCAGCTTGATCTGGTGATAGGTTTCCATCATGTCTATCAGTTCTTTGGTGGAAACTGGATGGTCCACATCGGAGTGACGGAGCAATATTTGATATAAGTATAAAATTCTAAGTTGGTGATCATTTTCCATTGTTTTGTATCCTCCACATACCATATATCCCGGTTCTCATTTTTAGTTATGGTTTCAAAATCAAAGTGGATTTATCTGTGATTAAGTAGACCATTTTCTTTGCTCTTGTCATGGCCACATAAAATTCTTTTGCTGTCAGTTCTTTTGTCATATCAACAATAACACAGTCGAATTCCAAACCTTTTGAAAGAAGTGTTCTGGATGACAAATACTTGAAGTTCGTATATCTTTTTTGCAAAGTAGAGTCATTTCGGACAAGAGTAGCAGCATCATAAATGTCGATTGCTTTGGTTGCGGCAAGCCTGATACTCCGAAGCATTTCTTGATAAAGCTCCATGCGATAAAACTTAAATTGTTTATTTTCTTCAAACCAGTGAAATACTTCTATAAGATTTTGCGATGAGTTATTTTCAATTACTAATTTTAGCAATCTTCCCAATTGTTCATACTTTTTAATTCTCGAAAAATCTGAGGATCCGGATTTAAGTCTCTTAATGTACGAATTACACTCAGAAGATACTCGAGTGGCACATTCGTTTATAAAGCATAATATAGACAATGCAAGTTGTTCATTTTCACTTTGATCAAAAAGACGTGCGTACTCAAACAGAATGCCACAATCTTGTTTTTCATCTTGCTGAAAAATTCCAGGCATCTTTTTGCAGAAGGCTAATTGATCATTTTCCCATTTTGCCAGATACAGGACAGACTTATACTGCTGTAACTGTCGAAGCAGCTTGTATCCATCAAAATCCAATGGAGCAATAACTTCTAAGATATTGCTAATAGGAGCAATACTAATCATACATTGTCGCCCTTGAATGGCAGGTAACAAATGGGATCTTAGTTCTTCCAGATATGCTCCGAGTTTTGGATTAGAATTTTCCCAGCGCCATGGATACGTATCCACATCAATAAGTTCAAAAGAAATATCAGACCAATTCACAATGGGATCTTTAAACCCAAATATCCCCTGAAGAGGATCTCCGAGAACTCTTACTGGGAGATACTTATTTAATTGTTTAATCAATGCGTGTTGAGCAAGTGTACAGTCCTGATACTCATCGACAATTATTCCTTTATACGAAGATGAGAGTACTTTGCCAACCCACGTATGTTTAAATAATTCCAATGCTCCTGTATATAACTGAGCATAATATTGTTTCTGATCTTCTTTTTTAAATGGCGATAGCGTTGCATCCATTCTAGATGTCCAGTGGTACGAATAACCCCAACGATTACAAAAAGCTGCGATAGTCAAAATTGTATATTTGTGTGTGTCTACTTTTCTTTTCGAAAGACGTTTTTGTATGGCATCAACACCTGCATTCGTGTGTGTAAGCACCAACTGCTTTCCAGAAAATCCAGCGACCATATCGGCTACCATTTCTGTTTTTCCGTGTCCAGCAGGTGCTATAATTGCAACATTATATTTACTTTCAATCTTTACTAATTCTTCAGGCGTCATAGATTTTTTACCCACTCAATCATAGAAGATACCGTTTGAAACAGTTTTGTACTTTGATCAATCTCTGACCAGTGTTCAAAAATAATTTGGCCGATTTCGCGTCCCAAATCAATCCGTTTATACCATTCTCCAATACGTCCATTTTTCCCTTTTTGTTTTGCCAATTTTCCAAGAGTAAGACGTGTGACTTGTGAAAAATCATTTAGAATGAGTTTGGTTCCATCTTCACAAATATCAAATGAAATACCCTCAGAGTACAAAGTGCCAGCCATCGCTGTCGCACCTTTTTCATCTACAGTAATATCTATAAGCTGTTGGATCAAAGATTCCGGCAAATCAAGAAACAGCTGTTGTTCTATAGCATTCGGATTATCCCAATCGAATATTGTTGTTCCGTATAAACGCCGTCTCTTCTCTTTTTCAGCAGCATCGCTTTCCTTATCAGAATCCATAAAGATGCTAATTTCATATCCTCGATCTCGAAGTGAATCAGCATAAGCAAACGTGGTATCTCCTCCTCCAAGAGCTATACCTACTCCTTTATGAGCCATTCTAATTCCGAGATTTTGAGCTATAAAATCATCAAATGCCTTGACAAATCCATATTCTGTTTTTCCTTCGCAGACAATTAAGGCCTTACACAAGAAAGCATCGGCATCACTGCGAATCTGTTTCTGAAGCTGCTCATATACTTTTTCATCACTTTTATTAAAATAGAATACGTTTGTATCTCCGTTTTGAGAGTGTACAATGACTAGTTCGGAGGCAGAACACTCCGTTAATACAACAGGAGAGTGTGTTGTAATAATAACCTGTCCGGATGTTCCCGTCTGATTTCGTAGTTCATTTATCAGACTGCGTAATCTATAAGGCTCAAGGCCGCGCTCAATCTCGTCAATCAATAAAACAGTGCCATTAGAATAAGCTTTGATATTCAACCCTATAGACAGAAGCCTTTGACTGCCAACTCCTCTTAAATTCAAAGGAATTTGTCCGTCATAGAGTCCTGCAGATGTAGTGAATGATCCACTCTGAATCAACAGTTTACTCTTAATATCGTTTTCAAATCCAACGCCATATCGTCCTCCGATGCTCTTAATATCGTCAGAAAGGCCATCTAACAAGTCCAAATCAGTGTTTGCAGCAGCCTCTCTCATAGCTTTAGTATAGGCATTATGAAGAACTCCTTTAGAATCAGCATACTTTTGTAGAACAGAATACCGTCCCCACGTCATGTCTCTTGCGCAATTTTCGCCAACACATCCAACTGCAAGCTGAGCCCGTTCCTTGTTGGTTATAGTTTTAGGATCATTTCTATTACATACAACATTCCAATGCGGTTCCAAGGAACTGTCTGCCGTAAATTGAATGGTAAGACAAAGTGGCTCTCCATCTGCTGGTTCGTCGTTTGTGATGCCATCATATGGAATTCCAGGTTTCCGTAAGAATAAGCCGAATTTATCTTCTGCTAAGAAATAATCAGGAAACTCAGTAAATGTTCCACAGATCGTGATCTTGTTTTCAGTATTTGCAAGATAAAAATCATTGTCACAGATTGGCAAATTCCATGTTTGTGAAAAGAGCCACTCAAGGGAGAGCAAAATCGTAGATTTGGTACTATCTCCTGCGCCAATCAAGCAAATAAATCTGTTATTCATTGGAAAATCAATTTTTGCATTTTGAATTCCACGAAAGTTATGTATTTCAAGATTTATTAATCTCATTAGAGTTTCCCTCCCTTAGCCTTATCTCTTGCCATTCTTTCAAGAATTATCTAACAACTAATTCTTTTTACTCCTGAAGTAATGCATACTACAATCATTTCATGAAGGTATGATCATATCATGCACCCAACAGATTTATTGCCGCTGTTCCCAACAGCTGTACTACCGCACCATAAAACCATCCGTGTTTTTCCATGTGATCAGAAATTCTTTCAAAAAGTTTTTTCTGCTTTGGTATGGTTCGGCTTGTCTGTATGTTCTCTATAAGTTCTTTAACATCATTCAGAATCTCATACAAGTCCTCTTTATCTGTGCCACCATTTTCTTCTATTGCCTGTTCGATTTTATGAATAGAATTATCAACGGTTAGTGTGGAGCCAGACACATCACCAAACACTAAATTCCCGTAATTTATAATGTTTTTCAGTTTATTCGATTCTTCCTGCTCTTTCTGTTTTTCATATGCGGCATTTTTGCTTTCAAAGTAACTAAATGCGGGCGGAAGCAAATCCAGCATCCCGCCGTTATCATAAAAGAATAAACCACCAATCATTCCATATTGAATTAACTTTTCAAACTCTAATCCCAACGACGTTTGTACATAATCTGGAAAAATGTCATTCTCAAAACAAATATGTGTACCATTACCCCTTTCGCAGTTCAGTAAACATTCAAGAATTGCTTCAGCTGTCTGATCCATAACCCGGAAACCTTCTATTATCGGTTGTCCATTGATGATAGTCGCTGCCCTATCTTTAAGTATAGCCCTTCTTTCAGCTTTATCCTGTTCTCTACGTTTCTTATTAGCAAGTTGTTTCGATTGTTTCATTTGCCGTTCAATTTGTCGTTCTAATGACGATTTTGCCATACTGCACTTCCTTTTCAACTATAATTTCACCAGTTCATTTAATCGTCAAAACCAAAATCTTCGATCTTAAGCGTGCGACAGTTTTCTGACACAGTTCGCACGGTAGAAGCTGGTATGCCATTTGGAGCAACTACATCAACATCCAATTTTAGCTCAACCTGACTGCCGTCAACGGCCATCAAATGCTGAATAATTTCTTGTAAATAATTTTGAACATCACGATTTACTCGCGTATTATCCAGTTTTGCAGTCATATAAAAATGCTTATTTACCGGAACAGAAGCCGCTGCATCAGTATCTGTGTTAGCACTAAGACTTCCTTCATCACCTTTAGACTGTACTGCCCCTTCATTATTTTGAGACTCATGATATGTAGCGCTGCCAAAAATATCACCTGCTGCCTGGGCGCTTGCTTTTTCCTGCTTTTCGGCAACAATTTGTTTCATTGCAACATTTGCCTTTACAAGCAAATCGGATGAGTTGATGCTCAATACATTCGTATTAAACTTCAGGTCAACATACCGATTATTAACGTAACCGGCGGCAAGTGCGAAAAACTCATCAGAGGCAACTCCTCGACGAATCGTATCTTCAAGCACAGAATAATTTGCCAGTCTCGGAAGATAGCAGTATGTGCTCAGATATTCCCATAGTTTTTTTACTTGAATATTATCGGAATCTTTCCAGAGCAAATCGTCCAGGCTCATTTGCAAAAGTGCAGGGGCCCAGTTTGTGATAATCTGCTCACTTTGCTGCATTTTCTTTGCTGCTTTTGTTACGATGCTTTCAGTTCCGCCGCTAATATCACTGATCTCCCATTGAATTGTTTTCATATCGCCAAACTGGTCGATATAAGGAACCAGAAGCCATCGATACGTTTCCTTGAGCCGAAGTTCTACGGTATCATTGCTGCGGTTTAGATTACTCTGCGTTTCCCGGATTTGATTTCCATCCAAATTCAGATCATCTTTATCAGACATGATTGACGTCCACGCAATAAAACGACGAACTTCTGCACGCAAAGATTCCAGCTGGTTTTCATCGGGTGCCACAAAAGCAAGCATATTTTTGAAAATACGCGGAGCAGTCCCCCTGTTGTACAGAATATCATTAACAGTGGTTTCAGCAGGGGTTGTCTTTTTAGACTTTAGGTTATAGCAATCACCAGTTCTCAAAATCACCAAACGGACAGCCTGCTCATCTGGAACATCCAGAGAAGAATACGGACAAATGTGAATGCCGGTAAACGGATTCTCTTTCCGTATTTTTTTCAGGCGAGATTCAATTTCCGCATCCACATCAGCCAATGTTTGCTGAGAAGCACGGTCTTCCGCAGTTTTGCGCAGAGTAGGGCGCGTGTCATACCAGTATCTGCTTCCGCTCGGATTATTATAGAGATACGAAAGAGAGCCATGCAGTGTGTTTAACGCGTCGTTAAAGTCAGCAATACTCTCGCCAGGCTGAACTACTCCCAAACGGATTCTGGAGGCTTCCAATCCGCGTACAGCCTGATCCCGGCTTGTGGGCGCGCTTCCAAGCATGATCGTTCTGGCGACACGACGAGCGGCGAGTTTGCGTCCATAGCGAGGATTTGCTTTATCTTTTTGATAAGGAATAGAATTTTTTCCATCTACCTCATGATCAATAATGCTGTTCCATGTATCCGGCAGGTGACGAACCAATTCGTCTCTTACATTCGGCATATCCAACGGGATTGACCCTGGCATAATCATTGCACCCGCGTCATTGGCCATCCACAATTCGTGAATAACGGCAGCCATTAAACGCAGGACACCACGAGTGCGTTGAAAGCGTTCCAGTGTTGCCCAGTCATCATATAGGCGGTCAAAGACCTCTGGGTGAATCGGATAGCAGGAAATCATTCGGTTCCGATATTCGACCTCTCTTGCTTCCATTGGGAAATCAGATGGATTTTCCTGATACATCCGGCTAAATGCCGTACATACTGCATCTCGTGTAGCCTCATCTTTGCAGTCAAGAAACAGCCGTCGGCGCACGACCTCAAACCCTTCGTTGGCGGCAACAGGTTTCCAGATGGCCTCCATTCTCCCGAATGTATGCTCAATCGTTTCGAGTGCAGTTTTACCTGCATCACCACCGATTTCAATCGTTGACTCAGGGATAGAAGCGACAACAATGCTGTTCTCACTTGCACGTGCGGCTTCCGTAATTTCTTGAATGAACGTAATAAAATTATCGTAGGAGCCAGCCGGAAGTCCATCGACACCATAGAGTTTCTTTGCATAAGCAACCAGCTCATCCATTAAAATCAAGCAGGGGCCGCATTCATTCAAGAGATTTTTTAAGGTTTCCGATCCAGGGGATACACCATGGCGATCTGCTTCACGGATCATTGCATACAAATCCGGACGACCGGCAGATGTAACCAGCTGATAAGCCATTTCACCCCAGATCGTATTGACTGTATACCCCGGCAGATTGGCAGGATTTTTCTTTTTATTCGGGTCAAGGGCTGTGCCTACAAGAACAGCCACATTAGCTTTGGGCAAGGTATCCAAACCAGCCTTTTCCAAGATTGGTTTAAGACTCGGAATTTTATCTACCGAAGCGCCGCCTTTTACCAGATGATAAAGGGCAAGCATACTGTGCGTTTTTCCTCCGCCAAATGCGGTTTTCAGCTGGATGACAGGTTCGCCGCCCTTGCCCGCGATTCGTTGCAGAGATTTTACAAGCAGCCCGGACATTCCTTCGGTGATGTAAGTGCGTGCAAAAAATTCCACAGGGTCACGGTATTCAAAAGCTCCCTCTCCGCGAGAGACCTGTGCCAGATCAGCAGCAAATTCTGCTGTTTGGTAACGGCCTTCAGCAACATCTGGATGGGGCTGCATAATATCTCGCCAGCTGGGAAGCGTATGGCCTTCACCGACGTTATACTCCAAGACGCCAGCGGTATTAGAAGATTTTTTACCAGTTTTTACAGGGGCGACATTTTCAGTTACAGCAGCGGAACCGGCAGCAGACCCATAGCGGAGAGTGCGATACAAATCCCGAATTTCCTCTGCACCATCCGCGTCAAAGGCAGCACAGAGCAGTGCCATGGTATCCAACGCACGTTCTGCATAAGACTGATCGATGTCCTGTTGACCGATATGAGCCATCTTATTTCGCACGCCCATGAGTTCTTTCGACCATGTACGGTAATCAGTAGACAGTTTTGAGGAAAAGACTTCCCGCCATTTCCGATCAATCAGACGCAGGCAATTTGCAATATCCAGGGAGTCTACCAGGGTACTATAATCACCGTGATCGGGCAAATCACGGAGCTGATCGCTGAGTGTGTCAAGCACCTCTTGCCACCAGTTATCGTGATATACTCGGTTAAATTCCCGGCCAATGTAACCAGCCATTAAAGGATGAAGGATGCGAAAGCCTTTTTGGACAAGTTCGTAATTCTCCTGCATGGTCTATACCTCCTCATGATTTTCATTTGTTTCTGCCTCGTGCGAAGCAAAATATTTTTCCGATTCTTGTGCAATCAGTATTAGGCTATCCTGAATGTTCATAACAGAACCATCTGCATTGAGTATTTTTTTATATCGTGTTACGATGGAAAGTCCAAAGCCCAAAGCGGCGATTGGACGGTCTATGTCATCGATTAGCTCACTTGTCAGTGATTCCAGCAGACTTGGCAATTCCCGGCCAAGGGACGCAATCAGATTCCTTCTTGTAGTCTGTGGAAGTGCATCTTGATTCTTTCGGAACACAATCGCGATCCGCGTAGACTCAAACTTCTCATTTGGTTTTTCCGTTCGTATTGGCCAGATTGCTGTCACACAAAAGCCTGTATCTACAATGCTCTGGAGTAAATGCGACAGCGGGCTTTCCAATGAAATATTTCCATTCGCATTACGAATTACCATGCGATCCGCTTTGCTATATGCGAAGAAAATAACAAATGGATACTCCGTCGATGCCATTTCAGAAAAGTGTGACAACATCTTATTTATTTTCCCATGATACGCGGTTTTTGCTTTTTCAGTATCTCCACCATAGTGTTCAGGAATAGAAGACAGCTCATCTTTCGAAGTAAGCGCCCCTTTGAACAAATCAGGGAACACATTTTTTAGGCATTTCCGAAGCCAAATATAAAAGTAATCTGACAGGTCAGCATAACCGACATTATCGTAATAGGGCAGTTCCGTAAAGAGAACAGTGTTCTTTTGAATAGCCTTTTCGATGGCATCTTCATTCTTCACAATAATTTCTCTGTACGAAGGCAGGTGCGATACTGCCTCTGCAATACTGTCAACGACAGAATGAAAACTTCCTGTTGTTTCTGCAAAAGGATTCTCCTCCACAAATGTCCATGTCATGGGGATGGCCTGTCGCGTAAATGTCGCCCTGCCGGTTCCTTTGCGATTATCCCAGGAACAGATTGTGGAATGGTAATTTGCCATTTTGCTGATAGCCAGCGACAAATAAGTTCCGATGGCCTGCCCATATGCCCAGGCTCCGTTTCCGGCATCACATAACGGGCCACCAGCTTCACTCATTCCTGAGGCCAGTGCGTCTGAAGCAACTTTGTTAATTACTTGAGGAATCAAATCGCAAAAAGCAGAAAGCATGGTTAACTGACGGTTGGTAAAAAGGTCAGTATAGTCAGTAAATCCATATCCTGGCGGACTAAACCAACGGCTATTTTCTGCAATTTGCCCTGATGGGATGCTTTCCGGTGCTGTAATCGCTGCCGCCGTCTCTTGTACTTCGTCAACAGGCTCAAAAACCTTTACGCCGTTTGATGAACGAACAACAGCCATCATTTGAGCACCCAAGAGGTGCTTTTTCCCCATTTTCTTGATGTAAGTGTCAGTAGCCACTTCGCCACACACTGGGCACTGGAATTTTGCCCCCATTGTGCCGAGTTTATTGCTTTCTTTTTCTTCGGGGCATATTCCTTCACGGATTTGAAATCGGATTTTACCGTCCTTGAAAACAGGTTCGGCCCAACGTTCGTTCCCTTTGCTTTTGTTCAAAACAAAACTGCTGGCAAGGGGCATCTTGCATTTGCAAACGGGATTCGGACATTCTACTGTGCGCACCCATAGCCAGGCGGATGTAACAACATCGTTTGTGGCAGGATAAATCTGTCCAATTTTTTCATAAGCTTGTCTCTCCATCCATTGACCATAGAAACGGATGTCATCGGCCAATGCTGCCATGCCTGTCTTTGTACTGTCTGAATCAGGATGAACCGGCTTGTTAGATACAAAACGCGATGGAAATTCAACAACGGCTTTTGTAAGCAGGGAAGCAACCGGGTTTATATCCCCGGCGTATGCCGACACCCCAAGTTTTTCGCAGGCCAGGGGGATGCCGCCAAAGCCCGAAAAACCATCCCAGATAGCAGGCAATTTTAGGTTTTGCAATGCAGCTGTTGCCTGTTCAAAAGCAGTGGCATCATTATGAGCAAGCTTTTTGAGTAACGCTATCTGATTATTTCTTTTCTCCGAGTCCTGATCTTCGTCTGTCATAGCAGCATAGATTAAAACGGAACTGGAAACAATCGGGCTGCGGTTCCACCAGAGATGCAGGTTCCCAGGATGTCCTTTTCTGACTTTTTCCTCAATAGAAGACGCAGTTATTTCTCGTAGAGGGAGTGCCGTCTCTATTAACTTTTTCATGGAGCTTCACCCCCTTTCAATGATCTACTTGCTTAATTATCCAGAAGGCCGGTAGAGAACAGGTCAAGCTGCTCAGGAACTTCCAGTTTCAAAGCTGCCGCGCGAGATTGAATATCCGGCCATGCCACAACAAGGGCATTATACGCATAGGCCTCGTTTGACCACTTCTTCTGTTCGGCAATCGTATATAAGCGATAGGCCAAATCTTTTGCACGCTCTGCATTGGAGCCAAACATGGAGGCTACGATCTGCGCGCAGGCTTCCACGCCGCCTTTTGCCATAGCCTGGGTCAACTGCTGCGTTAGCAGCCAGATGTTTTTTTCATCAACATCCACCTTTTCCGGCAGATCTGCCCGTTCCACCAGGTGGACATCACCGGCTTTGGCGTAGACGACACCGTTGGCTGCCAGCATGGGGATGGAAGTACTCTTTGCATTGGCCAGAACCTCTGCCTCACCATACTTCACGACGTTATAAGCGTACTGGGTATATAGATCAACGCAGAAGCGGCTGGCCGTATCCAGATCGCCAACCTGCTCGTTAAAGTACAAGTCAAGTTCTTCATTGATAATCTGCAATGCGCTGCGGACAGACATTGGTGTACCGTCCGCCTCCAATACGCGGCGATAACGGCTGAACACACCCATACCGGGGCCAATGGCAGACTGTGCCAGGTCAACGGGAGCAATGTTGCTTGCCTGTAATTTTTTCAAGGCCGGACGTAACTCATGCCGCAGCGTGGCAATCAGATTGCGGCGGGTGGTCTGTGGGGCGTCCTCTGGACGCTTACGGCAAACAAGTACTATAGAAGAGGCCAAAGCATTGGACCCATTCCCACGCATTCGATTTCCACGTTCAGTTCTCATTGGCCATGTACCGGTAATTGCAAATCCCGCTTTAACTATAGAATTTAGCATGGTTTCCCACCCTGATGATGCTGTACCATCAGCATCCGAATCACTTTGCTTATAGGCATAGTATATTGTTACAGGAACATCTTCACGAGCATAAAGATACATCTGCTTACTTGCTGAAAGCATTCCACTTTCGAAAAATGATTTTGCTTTTTCCATGCTGCCCCCATGCCGAAATGGAGTAGCAATGAGTTCCTCTGTTTTTGGGACCAAAACAGTGGAAAAAAGTCCTGGATAACTATCTTTAAGTGATCGTCGCATCCAAATATAAAAATAGTCTGACAAATCTGCATAATCAATATTATCGTAATATGGTGGATCTGTAGAAATCATAATATTCCGTAGACCGCAATCACTTTGAGCGTCTCTTTGGCTAACTTCTGCCTCAAACTGAGCAATAGGGAAATTATCAATACACTTTACAATCCAATCAACCATATTACTAAAGCAACCTGTCGAACTGCTAAATGGATTTGCTTCTGCAAAGTCCCATGTCATAGGAATAGCTTGTCTCCCGAATGTATTCCTAATTGCACCTATGGTATTAATCCATGATGCAATAGTAGATCCTATATCTGCTTGTCTATCTACCGCAAAAGCTAAGTATACACCTACAGCCTCACCGTATGCCCTTGCACCATGTCCACCTTTACAAAGGGGAACATGATCATCAGACATTCCAACCGCAATCGCATCAGCCTCAACTTTTTTCTGAGTTTCTACAACTAAGTCACTGAAGGTGGTTAAAGCAGTAAGTTGACGATTTGTATAGAGGTCTTTCCACTTTGTAATGCCATAGGCTTGAATTCTAAAACCAAGTGCCTTTTCTGGCAAGTCCTCACAAGGAACGTTTTCTGGCTCTCCGACTTGCGAAGCACATAGTTGGATATCATCAGGCGAATAGTAAGCTCTTCCATTTTTCCCTTCTGCAACAACAGCTATAAGATGTCGCCCCATTCGATGATTACTGCCTTCAGAACGCACATAATCTAATGGAACTGATGTACCACATGCAACACAGGAGGCAGCCGTTCGGTTTACTGTGCCTTTTTCCTTATGTTCGCCTAATTTAACAGTATAACTACATTTCGAATCGAAAAATTGTGGCTCAACATATGCCTCATGTCCCTTCTTTTTTGATAAAGTAAAAGAGCGAACTAGCGGTATTTCACATCCGCAAGCTGGATTAGGGCACTTCACTGTCCTGGCCCATATCCATGCGATTACAGTTGCCTCTCCGCCGCCTTGTTCTTCTGGTACTTTCACTTTCGGATAAAGATGGCCAATCCGTTTGTAGGCTTCCTGTTTCATCCACTCGCCATAATAGCGCACATCCTCAGCCAAGCCTTCTGCTCTCGCCCACGCGTCATGCATGGAGTTGACCTGTGCATCTGAATTGACCGGTGCCATACCAGAAAATTTGGGCGGAATCTCAATCATTGCCTTGTTGATCATGACGGCAACCGGGTTCAGATCATGTGCGTGAGCTTCCAGCCCCAGTCTCTGCGCCTCTAATGGGATGGCACCGCCGCCGGCAAATGGGTCAAGAAGGGCAGGCGGGTTCCCATTGGTACTTTTCATGATCTCTGCCTTCGCCGCATCCAGAACTTTCTCGTTATTGGAATTTTCCCATACAACCAGATCTTCCAGAATCTTAAAGAGCCTCTGTCGTTCTGTATTTTGGTCTTCCTCTGTCGGGAACTGTTCCGGGTGAGAAGAAGGATCGTCCACCAGCGATGCCCAGATGACAGCCCGCGCTGCCGCCAAGGGCCGTCTGGCCCACCATAAGTGCAGTGTGGAAGGGTGGCCATGTCGGATGGACTTTTCTCTTGCCGATTCTGCGTTGATTTTTTCAAGAGGCAAAGCGACCTCTATCAGCTTTTTTGTTGCCATAACTGTATCCTCATTTCTGATAGAGAATCTCGGATTCTGCTATCAAGTCTTGTATATTGTAATTTACGCTGGTTGCCGTAAAATCAGGTGCGTTGGTAAACGGATGCTTCAGATAAATCGTATGTGTCTGATTGCCGTCAACTTCCACAATGGCTAAAATGAATTCCTTCGGTTTATTCAGTGCCGTCAAAATTTCATTTTTGCTCACTGTCACAGTCGTTGCACCTTTAGCGCGGCCCTTAACTTCGATAAAGCGCAGAGCATAAGCACCTACACGTTCTATCATTCCTTTTGGGATCTGAGATTCTATGTCGTAGCCGCATTTTGCTGCACTGACATCGCTGGGATGATAGCCAAAGGAAGATTCAATTTCCATGACAGCGTTCATGGCGGCATCTTCCACGCTCTTTTTGTCACCTCGGCCAAAATCATCTCCAGAAAGATTTCTGCCCATTAACTGATGCAGCAGCCCTTTGGGAATGACCAAAATACCGCCTGTGATGCTGGGTGGCATCGGAGCAATTCTGCGCTCCTTCTCAATTTCCGCAAGACGGTTTTTCATCCGGAGTTCCAATTCCTCTGCGCGCCTTGCAGCCAATTTGGAGTTCAACCGTGCATTCGTCTTCCCCGCAGCCTCTTTTTGCGCAAGATCAGCCGCACGGAAATCCCAATACTGAATTTCGGCTGTCAAACGATCCTTGACTGCCTTTGCTGTCTTATTCAGCAATTTTTCTTTCTGTGATTTCACTTCAGAAAAATGAACAGGGATTAAATTTTGAATGGCATATCCCTTTGCCATATCTTCAACATCAGTACACAGCCATTTCTGCTGCTTCATCCACTCTCTGATTGCCTGATTTTCTTCGTCCGTCACGGTACGATAGTCCAGGTAGGGCGCATACCCGGCGGAGGCAGCTGTGCCATCTTCTTTCATCTCAACAAAGTGAATATGTTTTGAAATAGTCCGTCTGCTTCCATTTTTCAGAATCACGCCGTCTTGAATTGCATCTTCAATATAGAACAAGAGCCTGGCATTCGTACCGTAATCTTCATCATCCACAAGAATGGTGCCGCGCTTCATCACATCAACATTGCGTTCCCGAATCAAATCAATGACAGCCTCCAGCAGCGGTTGCCCCGGGCAGATCAAAGAAGCCTGCACAAGACCGGGAACATTGCAATATTGTTTGTCAAAGCAAATCCGCTCATAACGGTTTAGCACGGGTTCACCGTAACCAATCTGCATATCACGGTTGCGAACCGCGTAGGGAACAGATGTGATTTCGTAGCGTCCGGTTTCACGTTTTCGGATTTTCCCTCCAACACTTTTGAACGCCTCCAGGAAGAATGCTTCAATAAAATGCGGCTGAAGTTTATGTGCTTCAATCCGTTCCATGTCCTCCCGAATGTTGTTGACCATATTTATATCCATAACATCTTCGGTCAACGCACGTTCATCCAGCAATTTCTGGAACGATTCGCGGTTCATGGAATGATCCACAACCTGATCTAATCGTGCCCGTACTTTTGGGTCATTTCCATATCGGACCGCTTCAATCAATAGATCCCTTAAAGACCGATTTTCAAAAGTCACTTTGCCAAGAATGTCAAAGACTTTTCCGCCCAGTGCCTGGCGTTCTTCCTCCAACTTTTGAAATAATCGTTGGAAGACAAAGCCTTCCCGTGTTTCGTTGGCAACCAGATTCCATAAGTGGCATACTTCCGTCTGGCCAATACGGTGAATACGGCCAAAGCGCTGCTCCAGACGATTTGGGTTCCACGGCAGGTCATAGTTAATCATCAGATGAGCACGCTGTAAGTTAATACCTTCACCGGCAGCATCTGTTGCAATCAAAATGCGGACACCTACATCCTGCTTAAACAGTTCTTCCACCTTGCGGCGCTCGTCACGGAGCATCCCGCCATGAATCGTCACAACGGCCTCATCACTTCCCAACAGAGAACGGATTTTATCCGTTAAGTAGTTCAGCGTGTCTCTATGTTCTGTGAAAATAATGAGCTTTTCACGGTTTCCATTGGAGTCGAACATGGCTCCATCATCCTGAAGAAGCCTGGAAAGTTCTTCCCATTTCCGATCAACGCCTCTTACACGGACGTTGTTAGCCATATTTTCAAGGCGTTTCAGCGTATTGATTTCCGCTTCAAGCTCTGCTATCGTTGCCGCAGCAGAAGCGTGGTCTACAACTTTTTCTTCAAAATTCTCCTGCTCATCCGCAGACAGATCATCTTCGTCGAAGTCGTCAAAATCAGGATCGTGAAACTCCTTCGCACGTTTACCTAATTTTTCTTCAGCAAGCCTGTGCTCAAGACGTTCCCGCCGGCGTCTCAGGGATTGATAGATTGCTTCCGGTGAGGACGCAAGACGCCTCTGCAAAATGGTAAGAGCAAATCCAACCGTTGTCTTGTGCTCATTATTAAGATTATCTGCACGGTTAAATTCTTCCCGCACATAATCAGTAACCGCAGAATACAGCTTCGCTTCCTCTGGAGAAAGGTCATAGTTGACTGTGTAGGCGATTCGCTCTGGGAAAAGAGGTTTGCCCTCAAATGTCAGGAGCTCCTCTTTTACCAGCCGTCGCATGACATCACTTACATCAACTGCCTGTTGGCTGGAACCGTGTATGCCTTCAAAACGGTCCGGGTCTACCAGGGATAAAAAGAGCTGAAAATCTTCTTCTTTACCATTATGCGGCGTGGCCGTAAGCAACAAGAAATTTCGCGTGATATTAGAAAGCAGCCTTCCAAGCAAAAAGCGTTTGGTATATTTGACCTCGCCGCCCCAGACGGTTGCCGCCATTTTGTGGGCCTCATCACATACGATCAAGTCCCATTCCGTAACTTTTAACTTCTCCTGCAAATCATCATTTCTCGCCAACTTATCCAACCGGGCAATACACAAATCAACTTCCGAAAAAATATTCCCGCTGACGGCAGACTCCATTCGATCATTCGTCAGGATTTCAAACCGAAGATGAAATTTTGAATACAACTCATCCTGCCATTGCTCGGCAAGACTGCCCGGACAAACAATGAGGCTGCGTTTTAGGTCTCCTCGTGCAATCAATTCCTTGATATATAGTCCGGTCATGATTGTTTTTCCTGCGCCGGGATCGTCCGCCAAAACATATCGAAGCGGCAATTTAGGAAGCATTTCCTGATATACAGCGGAGATTTGATGCGGGAGGGGTTCAACAGAGGATGTATGTACTGCAAGATACGGGTCGAATAAATGTGCAAGGCTGATGCGATACGCCTCAGAAGCCAGTTTCATTTGTTCACCATCCGCGTCGAAGCTCCATGGCAAGTTGTTGTCCATTACTTCGATATGATATTCATCTTCTCGATACAAGAGTTGTGTTCCCGGAACGTTCTGGCTATTTTTGTAGGTAATGTCAATCACATTCGTTCCGTACCATTGAACAGCAACGATGGATACAGGCTCATTCCCGGCTATTCCTTTTACTGTACTTCCAACCGTTATGTCCTCAAGCCTTGCCATACCGTTTCTCCTCTCATGTTTTATCTTTCGATATGTCTTTCAAACATTTTCTATATTTACCGCTTTTTATACGAGCATCAGCAGGTTTTTCAACATTGAAAGGAATAGCCCAGGTGGAATCAATACGAATCGCTCCTGGTATTCGATCTTCCGTACATAGAACCTGTACCCTGCGCTTTGATAAGCCCCATTTTTCAGCAGTTTGCCGTATTGAAAGATACTCTATCATATATTTCGTCCTCTTTTTCAAGCAGAATATATAACAATCCATGATTTATTGTAAGCCTAATTGCGAATGAAGTCAACGAGCACTTGTCACCAACTGACGACAAGCTAAATGTAGTTTTGCCTTAATGAAAATTGTACAAATTGGCAAATTGGCGAGCAGGGCCTTTGTATATACAAAGGCAAAAATACCGGTGCAGCTTTCTAGGCTACATCGGTATTTTTCTCGTTGGGGGAATCCCCAATCCCCTTGAAGATCCGTATCTGGTGATACGGGGCTGCGCATTCGTCCCGAACGCTTTACGCTGCGCGTTCCATCGAAAATACGGTATGACGATCATGAGCTTAATCAAAATCTGTTTCTGACTCATTGGCGAGATCATAGATTTGTCCGTCTATGTCGAGAATGCAGTCAATATCAATCCGCGTCTTATCCATCAGAATCACTTGCTTTTGGTAATCATCTATTTTCTTAATCTGTCCGGAAATCGTATGGTAAGAACCGCCAGCTTTTCTCTGATCCGGAACAAAGTAAGTAATTGTAAGCGCTGGCTTTTCTCCGGGATAATCACAAGCCATCTGCAGCTTATAATCCAGCTCTGCTTTTTCCGACTCAGAAAGCTCCAGCTTGCGATCTGTCAGCCGAGCGGTTTCCTTTATCACTCCTCCATATCCGGTCAGCGCAGCGAATGGAGAAAACTGAGCTGCCCGATCTGTCATCGCCATTCTGGGGTGCCGTGTGGAGACATGATGGGGATGATTGATAATATCACCATAAGAATTATTTGGGTTATTTCTATCTTGTAAAATAATTATCACCTCTTCCGGATGTTCGCCAGTGCAAATACTTTTATGCTTTATGACCGCCAATCTGCTGGTTGCGGTCTTTTGCCGTTGCACCTTCCTGCAAATTCATTCCCTTCAGGATTGCATTCTTGCCAAATTTTTTCTTGATTTCCAACATGGCTTCCTGCATTTTCCGCTCCTTCTCCAATTCCTCATTTTCCTTTTCCCGCAGGTTTTGACGAGCGGAATAGTCTGTAAATAAATCTAACTGCTCAAAGCTGTTTTCACTTTGTGTCTGTGCTTCTGCCTCAGTAATAACATGAGTAGCAGCCATGTTAATCCTGCGTACTAGAAGCTCTTCATCTACGATTCGGTCAAACAGTTCCATCACAGCCTGAGTAATTAGACGAGTGGAGGAAGTGTATTTTTTCAGGTTGGCAGTACCGTGGGCGTGCTTTGGAATGCTTCGTCCATACCGATCTGTCTTGATTTCTCCATGATATTTCTTTCGCCGCGCTGGGTCTTTCAGATTATCAATATCATAACCGACTGTCAAAACAATTTGATTTGTCACAAACCCTTTATCCACCAAATCAAGAACCAGCAGGTCGGTCATTTCCCGCACAACAAGTTTTGCTTTTTCAAACGGGTATGGACACTGCAGCACTTGACCGGAGCCGACACTGTTACTTTCCGGTTTGTAGGCTTTGATGTCGGCAATCGTACAAGGCTCCCAGCCCCAGGCATGGTCAATCAATAATTCCGCATTGACGCCGAAGAGCTGATACAAAAGTTCCTCGCTGTAGTAGTCACCCGGTTTACCTTCCGAGCAGCGGGCTATATCCCCCATCGTATAAAGACCATGCTCTTCCAATTTTTTTGCGTACCCTTTTCCCACCCGCCAGAAATCAGTCAAAGGGCGATGTGACCACAAGGAGCGCCGGTAAGACATTTCATCCAGTTCAGCTATCCGGACACCATTCCGATCCGGAGAAATGTGTTTTGCCTCTATATCCATCGCAACTTTACAGAGATACAGGTTCGTGCCAATTCCGGCTGTCGCAGTAATTCCAGTAGTGTCCAGAACATCAAGAATCATTTTCATTGCCAACTCACGGGCTGTCAACTGATACGTTCTTAAGTAACTGGTTGCGTCAATAAAGACTTCATCAATCGAATAAACATGAATATCTTCCGGCGCGATATATTTGAGATACACCCCATAAATCCTGGCACTGATTTTCATATAATGTGCCATCTGCGGCGGTGCCACCACATAGTCTACAGCTAAAGCGGGATTTGCTTTCAGTTCTCCATCCTGAACTGAAGAACCTGTCAGTTTCCGTCCCGGCGCTTTTTGCTGCCGTAAGGAGTTGACCTCTTTGACCTTTTGCACGACTTCAAACAGTCTGGGTCTTCCGGGAATCCCATAGGATTTCAAAGCCGGAGATACCGCAAGGCAGATGGTTTTCTCCGTCCTGCTGGCGTCTGCGACCACCAGATTGGTTGTCATCGGGTCAAGACCGCGCTCCATACATTCAACGGAAGCGTAGAACGATTTCAAATCTATGGCAATATATGTTTTATCTGACATTGTTCGACGCCTCCTTCTCATCAAATTTTAGGCAGGTGCGGCATCCAGGCAGTAACTATTTTTCAAACTCTCAATTTTCCGATTCCTCTATAATGCCATAGTCAATCAGTACATTCGTCTCTGCGTAGTGCGGATAAACAATCCCCATCATTTCATAGTTATATCGCTTCACTTTTCGGAAACTCTTTATAGTTTCCGGCGCATAGGCAGATGTTTCACATCCAGCATATTTGGTGTCACCAGCCAAATCATCGGCCACATCCTTTATCAGTGCGTCCTCTACGTCTTCAATCGTACTGCCATACTCGACAGCAACTAATTCATGCTTTTTCACATCTTTGTCCAGGTCACCAAAAGAACGATACAGTTTGTACTTCATAATAATAGCCTCCTTCGTCTTAAATAGTTTCAAGATACTTGCTGATTTTCAGCTTTAATTCAGCCAGGTATTCTTCAAAATATACACTGATTGCCACCGGATACACCTCATCCAGTGCTTCCAAAATCTCTTTGATCTGCTCATTTCCAATCCTACAGAATCGCTTCATCGGCTCAAGGTAGAATGGGTATACTGCCGGTATCTGAGGAACGCCAAGATGCTTCGCAACCACTTCAGCACCAAGTCTTGCAGAAGATGAAAAATCATCCTGTTTGAATGCGTTCAGTAGCATTTTCAGGAAATGGATTAGCAAAGTATCCTGCTTTTTTAATATTGCTTCGGTCAAATCACTAACTAAGACTTCCCATACTTAAAATGGGCTTTGCACCTTGAAAATTCAATAT